>JBGQGU010000129.1:0-8022 GCA_041497655.1 Gammaproteobacteria bacterium | reverse complement strand
CGCGCGGGCGCGGAAGCTCCCCTGCGTCGTCGCGACCTCGAAACCCGGCGCGTCCCCGCCCTCGTGCCGCGCCACGCGTTCCACCTTCACCGGCATCGCCCAGTGCACCCCCGCCGCATCGCACTCGCCCCTGAGCATGGCAATGATTTGCACCGCGCTGCCGTCGCAGAACAGCTGGCCGAGGGTCTTCTCGTGGTAGCGGATGCCGTGGCGCTCGATGAGGGCGATGAAGTCGCGCGGCGTGTAGCGCGCCAGCGCCGAGCGGCAGAAATGGGGATTGCGCGAGAGGAAGGCCTCGGGCCGGGTGTGCAGGTTGGTGAAGTTGCAGCGGCCGCCGCCCGAGATGCGGATCTTCTCGCCGAGCTGGACGGCATGCTCGACCAGCAGCACGCGCCGTCCGCGCCGGCCGGCAACCGCAGCGCACATCATGCCGGCGGCGCCGGCACCCAGGACAATGACGTCGAAATCCATGCAGGGCCCGATCGGGATGGCCGCGCATCATACCGCGAAGAGCAAATTGTCTATAACGACGACGCAGCCCCGCCGACTCTGCTACCCTGAGCGACCCGGCAGCCTATCCTGACATCCACTGCTCAAGGCGCGAAGTTGACCAAAGACCCCTCAAAGATCAAGCGGTGCCCGGAATGCCGGCGGCTCGTGCAGGCTTCGACCATGCGCCCCTTGTCGCGCACGCGGCTCGGCGGCGGCGTGCGCTTTGCCTGCCCCGATTGCTTCAAGCGCGTTATGGACATGCGGAAGGCCGTGGCCGGGCGCCGCTAGACAGCGAAACCGGGATCAGACCACGTTTTCCCATTTCGCTTTCCGGAAATGGGGGCCTGTCCCCGGTTCATCACGCTCACTTCTTCACCGCCAACACCCCATCGCCATTCAACTTCGCGACAAACCCGGCGTGCCGCAAACGTTTCGCCACTTCGGCAGGCACGTCGCGCCCGCTGGTAAGTTTGTTCGGTGCGCCGGTGTAATGAAACAGCCTGCCTTTGCGCTTGAGCACCCTCACCAGGTGGTCATAAAAGACTTGCGAGTACAGTTCTCCGGCGATACCGAAACGCGGCGGATCGTGCAAAATCGCGTCGACCGACGCGGCGGGCAGCGTGGCGATCTGCTCGGAGATGTCGCCCTCGGTCAGCGTCAATGCGCCGCCCACCGCGGGCGACCAGGGATTGAGGCTGCGCAGCCAGATCACGTCGGGATTCTTCTCGTAAGAAAGCACCTGCCTGGCCTGACCCAGCAAACACCAAGCGGCGAAATAGCCCAGGCCGCCGCAGGTGTCCAGAATCGCCTTGCCACGCGGTTGAATCAAGCCGACTTTGCGTTCGGCATCCGCATAGGGCGAGCCTTGCGCCGTGGGTAACATCTTGATGCCGTCGATCTCGAACGTCGGCGGCCCCCGCTCCGTCGGCACCAGCTTGATCAGCGAGTTCGTGAACCGCGCCACCGGCTCGAAGGCCTCGCCAACCCAGTGGTAAATCGTCCTGTCCTTGCAGCTCTCCAGCCAGGGGAATCGCTGGCCCTGCCAGCTCCATCCCGCAATGCCCACCTCGACCGTCGTCGTCGAGCGCTCCAGGTCGAGCGAGCACTCAACCGTGGGCGCACCGGCGCGCGCAGCAGCGTGCAATGTTTCGTGCACTCTTAGAGTCAATAGCGGCCCCATCATTCCTTCATCCGCCTTGACGGTTGGTGAGCGATAGCGGGTCCCGTATTCTCTCTCACAGCGTGCCGGAAATCGTGGTCTGTCCCCGGTTTACCGCCCGGTTTACCGCTAAGGTTGTGGTCTGACCCCTAAGGTTGCTAAGGTTCTAAGGTTCCTGATTATACTTATGCCGCACCACTGGAAGGGGGATGCGATGCAACCAGTTCGTCTTGCCGTTTGCGCCGGCCTTTTGCTGGGGACGCTCGTTGCGGCCGAATCGGGCGCACAGAGCTTCCCGGTTCGTCCGCTGCGCTACATCATGCCGCTGCCCGCCGGCAGCGAGACTGATCTCTTCGCCCGCGTGCTGGCGAAGCAGCTCGCAGACGGCTGGGGCCAGCAGGTCATCGTGGAAAATCGCCCCGGCGGCGGCACGACGATCGCGACTGAATTCACCGCCAAGGCCCCCGCTGACGCTCACACTTTCCTGCACGCCATCACGCCGTTCGGGATCAATGCGACCCTGTATTCGAGGCTCTCCTATGACACGCTGAAGGATTTCAGCTGCATCACGCACATCGGCAACCTCTACGGGGTCCTGCTCGCGCACCCTTCGTTTCCGGTGAAGAACGTGGCGGAGCTGATCAAGCTCGCCAAGGCGCGTCCGGACGAGATCAGTTACGCCACCGGCGGCTCGGGCACGGCGAACCACATCGCGGCGGAGGCGCTGCGCCTCGCCAGCGGCATTAATATCGTTCACGTGCCCTACAAGGGAACCAGCCAGGCAATCCCGGATGTGCTGTCCGGGCGCGTGCCGCTGCTCGCCACCGTGCTCGTGGAGGCGGTGCCCTACATTCAGTCGCGCAAGTTAAAGGTGATCGCCACGACCAGCCCCAAGCGCGCGCCTTCCCTTCCGGATGTCCCGACGATTCGTGAAACGCTGCCGTCCTATCAGCCTGGTACCGGCTTCTGGGCGCTGGTCACTCGTACCGGGGCGCCCGCCGCGTCGATGAACAAGCTGAACGCCGATATCGTGAAGGCCCTGCAGGCGGCGGAAGTGCGGGCGCGGCTGGCAGCGGCGGACATCGAGATCGTTGGCTCGAGGCCGGAACAATGCGATGCGTTCCTGCGAGACCAGGTGTCGGTGTGGGGCGCGATCGTCAAGGCGTCCGGCGCGCGGGCGGATTGACCTGACCGCCTTCTTAGGGGACAGACCACTAAGAAAAATATCGAAGCCGATCAGTCGGTTGCCTTCCTTAGTGGTCTGTCCCCTACATTCACGCCAGCACGTACCGTCCTGACTTGCGTGTTCCTTCGCGCTTGACCAGGCCCGCGTCCATCAACGGGCGCAACAGGTCCATCGCGCCCTGCCGGGATACGCCCACCCCGTCCCAGATCTCCTTCGGGCTCAGGCTGCCTTTCTCACGCAGCAGGCGCAGCAACTGCTCCTGCTTCGGGCGCAGCACGAGCTTTCTGCCTCGCGCTCGCGCCGAGAGTTGCTGGATGCGCTGCCACGCCCGCTCGAGCGTGAGCAGCAACCCTTCCGCGGTATATTCGAGCCAGGCGCTCAGGTCTTCGCCCTGCTGCCGCACCGCCTGCAGCGCGGCGTAATAGCGAGGGCGGGCCTCCCAGTAGTACTCATCCACCGAGAAAATATGGTGCGTATCGAATCCCCGCCGGTAGAGCTCCCATAACGCCAAGGCGCGTCCGGTCCGGCCGTTACCGTCGGCGAAGGGATGGATCGCCTCGAACTGATAGTGGACGATCGCAGAACTCAACACGGGTGACAGCGAGCCCGACTCCCGGTTCCACCACTCCAGGAGCTCGAGCATCAGCCCCGGCACGAGCTCGGGCGGCGGCGCGACGTAGGAGCCGACCCGGACGCGGATCGTCCGGTAGCGCCCGGCTTCCCCCTGGTCCATGACCTGCCCTGCGATGATCTTGTGCAGCCGCAGAACGTCCTCGTGCGCGATGGCCTTCTTTCCGGCGTGTTTCTCGATGTGTCGCAGCGCCGCGAAGTAGTTCACCACCTCCCGCCGCGCGCGATCGGGGATGGCGGGCAGGTCTCGTCCCTCCTCGATGGCACGCACCTGCTCGAGCGTCAGCGGATTGCCTTCGATCGCCGTCGAGGAATGCGCGTTGCGCGCGCGGGTGTCCTTCTGCAGCGCCGGAATCCACGGCACCTCGACCGTTGCGCCGGCAATACGCTCGCGCAGGGCCGCGATGTCCTGCGCGAGCGCAAGGAGCCGCGGGGTGATCGCAAACTTCGGCTGGTAGGCCATGGTGCACAGCCTACGCCGTTAGTCAAGTATGAGTCAAGTTATGAGTCAAGCCGGTCCGTGCCATCGCCTCATCGCCAGCGGTCAGTTTTCACTGCCATAGCTTTTTCGGGTTCCCCTGGAGCAGTTTTTGAACCAACTGCTCTTTCCGGCGTTGCGCTTCCCGCTTGCTGATCGACTGCGCTTCGAGCTTCATCGAGTGTGACACGGGCTTCACGACGGATTCAGCGATCCGCTGAGCGCGCACGCGCTGCATCTCATCGAGGGGCTTCTCCGGTACCAGCGCATAGACGACGCGGCATCGGAGTGCCTTGGCGACCCGGTTCAGACTGTCGAGCGAGATTTTCCCGCTCGCTTCACTGCGCTCCAGGTTTTCAATCGTTTTAACGCAGTATGCAGGATATAAGCTGCCGCGTTCGGTATTCAACCGCGACGAGGGAAGATTCGCGTTGTGATAACATACGTTATAACGTTATCGAAAAGGCCCTGCCATGAAGCTCAAGATCACCGCCGTCGGCAACTCCGCTGGCGTCATCCTGCCCAAGGAGCTGCTGGCGCGATTACGCGTCGCCAAGGGCGACGCGCTCTACGCCACCGAGCTGCCCGACGGCATCAAGCTCACGCCCTTCGACTCCAAGCTTGCCGGTGAGATGGAAGTCGCGGAGCGCGTGATGCGCAAGCGCCGCACCCTACTGAAAAAGCTGGCCGAGAGCTGACGGTGATCGTCTGGCTCGAAACGGCGCTCGTGCTCGCCATCCACGGCCGCCAGCTCGCCGAGCACGGCGGCAGCGCCGGCGTGCGCGACGAAGGATTGCTCGAGTCGGCGCTGGCGCGGCCGCGCCAGCTCTACGCCTACGGCGATCCCGCGCCTGGCCTCGCTGACCTTGCCGCGACCCTCGCCTGCGGGCTCGCGCGTAATCATCCTTTCGTGGACGGCAACAAGCGCACCGCTGCCGTGGCTTGCGAAACCTTCCTCGAATTAAACGGCGCGGCGCTCGAGGCGGAGGACCTGGAGTTGTACCCGCTCTATATTGCGCTCGCCGAGGGCAAGCTCGGCGAGCGGGAGTTCGCCGCCTGGCTGCGTGGGCGCGTGCGCACGCGCGGCCGGAGCGAAGCGCATGAGCTGCGGCCGGCGCACCGAGCGAAGGTGCGTGTGGCGCAGCCTCGGCCCAGGCCGCTGCGCGCGGCGCGGTGAATTTAAGGGCGTGACAACTGACGGCTGACGGCCGGCTCCCCCTCACTCCTCACTCTTAATGGGTCGAGGTAGCGCTCGCGCGCGAGTCGATGAAGTGGGACGAACGTTGGTCGGAGGCGATTGCCGTTGGCAGCCAAGCTTTCGTCGAGAAGGTCAAGCGTGACCTTGGAACCTGGGCGAGGCATCGTGAAGTCGATGAAACAGACGGCACGTGCGTACTGCGCGAGCCGCGAGGCGCTTATACGAGTACTTTTGGCACCGAAAACAGCGCTCTAAGGCCGGGAAACGCTACTCTCTGGACGGAAAATCCTGCAAATGCATAAACCTAGCGTGGTCCGACCCGAGATTGGAGCAGCATCTTACAAGCTCTTCTTCTTATGGGAGCAGACGTTTATCAAACGTAAATCGGGCAGGCATTGTCGCAGAGCGGGATATTTGGGCAAAATCCGGATGCTGGGGATTCAGAAGGAAATTCGATTCGGAGGGTATCAGGGCTGATGGCGCCTTCAGTACTGCACTCTCGGAACCAGCAAGCCATGCATCCCCGAAGGCCATCGTCGCATTGAGGGGGGGCCAGGCGTCCCAGTTGGCGGGAAGCGTACTAATATCGAGAACCTTGACTGGTACGTCGTCGGAGATCGTTAGTTGAGCAAAGACTAGCGCTATATTTGAATCTCGACGTCCCAAATGGACTAGATACTCAAGAGCACACAAGGAAAGCGTCTGCGCCGTGTACACAATCGGATGACCTTTGTGATGCCAGCGTCCTGATGCTTCCATTCCACCGGCACCGGAAAATATCGCGGAGGCATATTTGGCTTTGCAGATCCGATGAACGATCATGCAACGAAGCCATGCTCTATCCGCTGCAGCTCTTCCTCGACTTCTCTAGTTCCAGCGTCTGTTTCCAGTAGTTCAATAGGTCGACGATTTCCAAGTACGGTCTGGTCGCAGGATAGCCATTCAATTGCTTCAATAAGGCTACCGAAAACTTCTTCAGCAAGAGCTACCACCTTTGCGGCTCTATAAAGTCTATCGCTGACCGCCGGCTTGATTCTCTCACCTACTTTGACGAGGTAGAAACGATCAATTGTGCGCGGACTCACGCCGAGAACCCGCGACATCACCGAGTTGGAGAATCTGGTGTTTTCCTTAAAGCTCACAAACACCCTCGATTGGAATCCCTTCCTAATCTCTGCGTCGAAATCCAACTCTCGCTCAACCTGTTTACCAATTGCCCGCTTTCCGCCGAGCAATTGAATCACCCTTTGCTCAGTCATCATTTCGATCACCTTCAGGTAGCGTCAATTGGCGTAATTATATACGTCACTTGTCTCATATTCAATCTGTGCTAACCCTTCACGACTAAAGGCTGGGCTATTCAGAGGGTTACGTACTACTATGCATGGGAGGAAGAGGGGTCAGTTCTTGACTTTGCATTCCACACTCTACCCCGTTGGCTTCACCAACCGGTCGAGGTGCTCTGGGCCTAGCTTCCCTCCCTCACAGTCTCTCCTCCCCACAAGCTCGAAGAGCGTGACTCCAGTTCAGTGCTGAGTGCTGAGTCCATCCCAGCTGCCAGCCGTCAGCCGTCAGTTGGCAGCAGTCAAGTTCCAAGTGCTGAGTCCATCCCAGCTGGCAGCCGTCAGCCGTCAGTTATCAGCCGTCAGCGGTCAGCCGTCAGTAAGCAGCAACTGCAAACTGTCAACTGCAAACTGCCAACTGATTGCTGCCAACTGCCAACTCTCGGTCCGACCCACGAATCACGCCCTTCTGTGAAACCGGTGATGGGTGATGGGTGATGAGTGATGGGACCTAAACCCAGTCATGGGTGATGAGTAATAGGTGATGGTACTTGCCTTTTGATCCTACTCGAGGGCATTCATCGTCAACCGCCCGCGCAACGCGGCGTTTATTGCTTAACGCCCAGGATGATGAAAGCTGTCCTCAATGGATCCGGTGGAACAGATCGTGTCTCGCATTCTGCTCGTGCGCGGACAGAAAATAATGCTCGACGCAGATCTTGCGCAGCTGTATGGCGTCACGACCAAGGCATTAAATCAGACAGTTAAACGCAACGCGAAGCGCTTTCCTGAGGATTTTGCGTTTAAGCTCACTCCGGCAGAAGCAGGAATCTTGAGGTCGCAAATTGCGACCTCAAGCCTCCAACTTACTGCTTCCAAGGATGATTTCTTGAACCGGTCACAGATTGTGACCGGTTCCCAGAAGCACCGCGACCCACGCCTCCTTCCGTGGGTCTTCACCGAGTACGGTGCGCTCATGGCCGCAAACCTGCTGCGCAGCAAGCGGGCGGTGCACATGAGCCTTCATGTCGTGCGCGCATTCGTGCGCCTCCGGGAGATGGTGGCGGCGAATAAGGAATTGTCAAAGAAACTTGACGAGCTGGAACGCCGCGTCTCGCATCACGACGAGGCGATCACCAGCATCGTCAAAGCGATCCGGGAACTCGCCACACCGCCGGAACCGAAACCCAAGCGCCGCATTGGATTCATATCCGGCGAGTGACGGGCCTTGAACCTCGGTGATGGGTGATGGGCTAGTGCCGTTCCAACTATTTGTGACTAATCCGGTCGGTTTTGCTGGAATCGATTGTCACGGGCAGGCAAGCTATCCATGCTGCGAAGATCAAGTTGGAACGGCACTATGCGATGCCGATGAACACCGCGAGCGAGCGGTTGACCTTGAGCATCGTTTCGTCATCCAGCCGGCCGATCGTGCCGCCGATGCGCTCCCGCCCTACCGTCAACACCTTGTCGACCTGGATCTGCGAGACGCGGCGCAGCCCGTTGTCCGGCGAGGGGTCCACGGTGATGCGGAAAATCGGCGCATGGCGCAGCTCGCTCGTGACCAGGCAAAGCGTCACGCTCGGCAGCTCTTCG
>JBGQGU010000128.1:0-8038 GCA_041497655.1 Gammaproteobacteria bacterium | reverse complement strand
GGCCCGGGCGGAAATAATCCGTGTTGTCGTAATACGACTCCTGCTCGTTTCCCGGGCACCAGCCGGGCACGCCCAGCACCGGCACCACCGCCAGCTCGCGCGGTGCCGTCAAATTGCCCGATTCGGAAATGGTTGCCGCGACCTGCGAGTCAAGAGCGGCGAGCCGCTCGCCGGGCGGCTGCGCGAGCATCCCGGGCTCCGCTTTCAGCAGGATGCCGCGGCCCGTGATGCCGGTAAAAGGCCGTAGCGCCTTCTCGTAGAGCGCGTGGCCGAAGAGGTAGAAGCACATACGCCCGTGTAGCCTTATGCGGTTGCTCCAGAACAACTCTTTCCAGCGCCATCCCCGCAGTAACCCGAGCAGCTCGTCGTCGCACGAAGCGACGATCACTCCTCCCTCGTCGAACAGTGTCAGGGCGTCCTGCGCGGGGCCTCGGTTCGCTGCGCCGGCCGCGTTTTGCGCCCGGAGCGCCGCGTAATGCCGTGCGTTGAGCGCCGCCTTGGCGCGCGGGAAGGTCAGCCACGCCAGCACGTTCAGGAGGTCGTGCCAATTGCGTTCGCGAAATACCATCTCGCCCCTGAGATGGATGCGCGCCTCGTAACGCTCCTCGAAGGACCTCATCCGGCCTCCCGCCTTCACGAGGCGCAATGGCAGGCCGCTGCGAGTCATCACCGGATTCTCGTCGCGTTCGAGCAGGTCCTGGAGCGCAGAGCGCGCCGGCCAGTCCGGCCTTGCCAGCACGCCGCCCAACGCGCGCAGCGGCTCGAACATCGGCGAGCGCGCGAGGAAATCCGGGTCCCAGTCCATGAGGGATGAGGGAAGAAAAGTGTCGAGGTATGAGTGCCGAGTGAATTAAGCCGGAGCTGATCAATTAGGATCACAACACAAAAGTGACGACGCTCCTCCCCTTGCCTCCCGGCTCTCTGCGCTCGTCACTCGACACTCGACACCCGACACTCGACACTCGACACTCGTGACCTCCTGCCTAAGTTAAACTGACGCGTCATTTCAGGCACGCGATTATGACAGAGAGAGTCGAGTCCGCCGTGATCGGTGCCGGCGTCGTTGGCCTCGCCATCGCGCGCCGGCTGGCCATGAGCGGCCGCGAGGTCGTGGTGCTGGAAGCCGAGAGCGCCTTCGGCACCCATACCAGCTCGCGCAACTCTGAGGTGATCCATGCCGGCATCTACTATCCCACGGGCTCGCTCAAGGCCCGGCTGTGCCTGGCGGGACGCAAATCCCTCTACCGGTATTGCGCCGAGCGCGGCGTGCACCACAAGCGGATCGGCAAGCTGATCGTCGCCTGCGACGACAGCGAACTCGCCGGGCTGAGGCAGTACAGGGATCAGGCCGCGATCAACGGCGTCGACGACTTGAAGATGCTGGGCCGCGACGAGCTTGCCGCGCTCGAGCCCGAGTTACGCTGCGTCGGGGGCTTCCTCTCGCCGTCCACCGGCATCATCGACAGCCACGGACTCATGCTCGCCTATCTCGGCGACGCCGAGAGCCGCGGCGCCTCCCTCGCGCTCGGCAGCCCGGTCGTGTCCGGCCGGGTGACGAAGGGCGGCATCGCTCTCGGGGTCGGCGGTGCCGAGCCCATGACGATCGAATGCGGCCGTGTCGTGAATAGCGCGGGGCTCAACGCACAGGCCGTCGCACGCTCGATCACAGGCATACCGCCGGGCACCATCCCGCCGACCTATTACGCGATCGGGCACTACTACACCCTCTCGGGTGCGGTTCCGTTCCAGCGGCTGATCTATCCAGTGGCGCGCCAGGACTGGCTCGGCGTGCACGTCACCATCGATCTCGGCGGGCGGGTCAAATTCGGGCCGGACTTTGCCTGGATCGACCGCGTGGATTACCGCTTCGACGCAAGTCGCAAAGCGGCGTTTTATACCGCCATCCGCCGTTATTACCCGGGACTCGCGGACGGGACCTTGCAGTCTGGCTATACCGGCATCCGGCCCAAGACCGCCGGGCCCGGCGAGCCCGCGCAGGACTTCGCGATACAGGGGCCGCGCGACCATGGCGTGGCGGGCCTCGTCAACCTCTACGGCATCGAGTCGCCGGGATTGACCTCGTCGCTCGCCATCGCGGACCACGTCGCGGAATTGCTCGACGTGTGAGTGCCGGTGCCGTCCCCGGCGTGCTGCCGGTGCGCATGGCATAATTAACCGTTATTCCGGACGCTTGGCGCCGGAATAACTGCGCGAAATCGAACGGACGCCCGACCGCCGCTCATTTCGCGCTCATCGGACACGCGACCGACGATGACGAACGACATCGTTTACGTAACGACAGCCAGGGGCCACTCCGGACGCTTGGCGCCGGAATAACTGCGCGAAATCGAGCGAACGCCCGACCGCCGCTCATTTCGCGCTCATCGGACACGCGACCGACGATGACGAACGACATCGTTTACGCAACGACAGCCAGGGGCCACTCCGGACGCTTGGCGCCGGAATAACTGCGCGAAATCGAGCGAACGCCCGACCGCCCCCATTTCGCGCTCAGCAGACGCTCGACGAACAATGGCAAACGAGATCGCATACGGAAAGACAGCCACAGGCAAAGCCGAAGTCGCGGCCCAGCCGGGAAAGCTCCCGGCCGGACTGAAGACGCTGCTCGGCCTGATCGAGAATTCCACGGTCGCCCAGCTGCAGGGCAAGCTTCCGCAAGTACCGCTGGACAAGCTGAACGCGGCGCTCGACCGCCTGTTTGTCGACGGCTACATCGAGATTGCCGTTGCCGCCGCCGCGGCGGCGCCGGCGACCCCGGATACCGGGCTCGACTTCGCGCAATTCATCAACCGGCCGGTCAAGGTACCGACGATCCAGCAAATCCAGAAGGCGGAGGCGACACTCTCGGGAATCAGGCCCTCGAAGAAAGCCGGCTATTACGTTCACATCGTCAACCGGTCCGACAAGCGTATCGCACCGCACGGCGGCGGTGACAAGTACACCGTGCTGATCATCGATGCCGACCAGGCCAATACGCTCGTCATGGCGCGCGCGCTGCTGCTCGCGAAGTTCGAAACACGCACCGCCGCGAGACAGGATGAGATCGTCGAGCAACTCAACAAGCAGCCCCCGGCGGATGTGATTGCCATGGACATGGTACTGCCCGACGTTGTCGGTCTCGAACTGCTCGGCCGCCTGCGCCAGCATCCGACCTACAAGTCGATGCCGATCATCGTCATGACCGCGAAGGTCGAGCACGTTGACGTGGTGGCGGCGCTGGCGTACGGCGCGAGCGGTTACATGACCAAACCGTTCAAGCCCGAGGCGCTGGTGGACAGTGTCCAGGCCGTGCTTGGCCTCGGCTGAGCAGTGGTGAGTGTTAAGTGTTGAGTGCTGAGTGTTAAGTTGCAGAAGCGACGAATGGTCCTCGCCGTTCACTCAACATTCAACACTCAAAACTCAACACTGATTCAGCGGTCCTCAAGTAGCCGCTTGATCTGAGGAATCATCAACTCGGCGGCGGCCCGCCCCTCAGCGATCGCCTCGACACCGCGGTGATAATCCAGCAACCCCAGCTCCCCGAGTAACGGCTGGATGACGACGTCCGCCGGCTCACCGGCGAGGCGGCTCCTCGTGATGCGCTCGCTCATGATGTTGAGGCTGCAGGTCACGACCTCGAGCACGCCGGGCTGCTTCGACCCGCGCTTCCCGGATTCGATCCCACGCAGATGACGGCCGACGGTGTACGAGCTCAAGTCCACCGCGATCACGAAATCAGCATCCATCGCGCGCGCGAGCGAGACCGGGATGGGATTGACGAGGGCCCCGTCCACCAGCTGGCGATCATCTTCCAGCCACGGCGTGAACAGCCCCGGCATCGCGATCGAAGCCCGCACCGCGTCCGCCACCGGGCCCTCGCGCAGCCAGACTTCCCGCCCGTTCGCGAGATCAGTCGCGACCGCGGCGAACGGCCGCCTCAGATCCTCGATGCGCTTGTCGAGAAAGCTTCCCCGCAGGTAGTCGAACAGCTTGCCCCCCTTCAGTAGGCCGCCGCTGAACGAGAGGTCGAAGTAGCCCACCACCTTGCGTAACGTGAGCGCCTTCACCCACCGCTCGAGCTCGGTGATCTCATTGTCGGCATAGACCGCGCCCACCAGGGCTCCGATCGAGGTGCCGCACACCGACTCGGGTACGATGCCAGCCTCGAGGAGCGCCTGCAGTGCTCCAATATGCGCCCAGCCGCGCGCCGACCCGGCGCCAAGCGCGATGCCGATGCGGGGTCTGCGTCGAGCCATGAGAATGAATCCTGTCTATTTTGCGGCGTGGCGGTCGAGGAACGCTCCGAGCTGGGCGACCCACTCCGGTTGCGTGAAGATGAAGCCGTCATTGTGACCGCCACGCATCTCCAGGAATGTCTTGGGCTCGTTCGCCGCCTCGTAGAGCCGCTTGCCGTGAGCGTAGGGCACGATGTCGTCGTCGCGGCTGTGCGCGATGAATACCGGCGCGCGGATCCGTTTCAGGTTCTCCCGGTTGTCGTAACCGATGCGGCTCAACAGCCGCACCGGCAGGAACCAATAGACCTGCGCACCGAGATCGGTCACCGAAGTAAATGTCGAGAACAGCACCACGGCGCGCGGCCCCATCCCTGCCTTCGTCCGCTCTTCCGACGGGAACGCGGGCGCTCGATCCTCCCTTCTCCCTTCCCTCATCCCATGCCCTTCTCCCAAGGGGAGAAGGGACAGCTCCGCCGCCAACCAGGTCGCGACCGCGGCGCCCAGCGACTCGCCCGCGATCACTACATCCCGGGGCTGTGCAAGCCGCGCGTGGCGCAGGTGCTCCCATGCCGCTTCCGCATCGCGATACGTCCCCGCCTCGGAGGGCGTGCCGGTACTGCGGCCGTAACCGCGGTAATCCACGATCAGCGTCGAGTAGCGCAGGCGCTGGAACATCAGCAGATAGTCGAGGCGGTGCGAGATGTTGCCGGCATTGCCGTGGAAGAACAGCACGACCCCGCGCGCGTCGTCGGCGGGCACCCACCACGCCTGTAGCGTCTCCCCGTCCACGGTCCGGATCTCGACCGTCTCGAACCCGAGCCCGTAGGACTGGGGCGTAGCCACGACCTCGCGCCCCGTGCCGGGAAAGAACACGAGGTGTGACTGGAACACGAACACGAGCACCAGCACCGCCCCGTAGGCGATTGCCACGGGGACCAGAACGTTCCACAGGGTGCGCAGCATCTCGGTCTCTAACATAATGAAAACGGCCTGCAATGTCACGATTCCGGCAGCGGTGGTCGCCACGCACAGGATGGCTTCAGTGCCGGGGCCCGCGCCAAGCACCTCGCCGAAATCGTGCCGCTACCAGCGGAACGTCGCTCCGGCGAGGACCGCCCAGTCGAGCTCGGCGTGATTCAAGCTCTTGCGGAAACCGACGTCGAGGTCGATCTTGCCGGTAGGCGAATAAATCGCGCCCAGCATCGCGAACTGGCCGTTGCCGCCCGGCAGGTACGGGTCGTGCCGCGCCACGTTGGTGCGGACCCCCACTTCGCCCACCAAGCGCAGATCGTCACGCACCGAATACGCGAGCCCGCCCGAAACCCGCCAGAGGTCAACCCGGTTGTCGTCGGCGTCCTGCTGCAGCTTGTAGCGCACACGGCTGTACGCGACGTTTCCGAGAAACGTCCAGGACTTGGCATCGTAAGTGGCGATGAAATTGACTCCCCATGAAGGCTTGCCGGTCCCGAGGCCGCGGTTCTCGTCCCCTGTCGGCAGCAGCAGTCCCGGTTTCAGGGCCAGGCTGAGCCCGTCTGCCTCATGGAACCGCCATTTGAGCTCCAGCGCGGAGTCCGCCATCCCGTCTGCATCCGCAATCACCATGCCGTTCTCGGTGACGCGCTGCCGAACATGGTTCAGGCCCAGCGCAACGTCCAGGTTCTCCAGCAGGCCATAGGTCAGCACGGGCGTGAAAACGGTAATCTTGCGACGCTGCTCCACGGGGCCCGCGCCCGCATCCGCGGTGCGGTCAAGCTGGGTGCGCTCGGCCTGCAGCTCGAGCTGCCAGTTGCCCGTGCCCTGGGTGCCGGTATCGTCGGTGATGAACGGATGGGCGGCCCACCCTAAGGCACAAGGAACAAGGTACAAGGCACACGGCGCAAGTGTCAGGGATAGTTTGAAACAATGACGCAAGATGCCGCTCCTGTGATGCACGTTCCTTTCCAACATGTTGCGTTCCCCTGCTTCCGACACTTGCATTGTCCTTGAACCTTGTACCTTGCGCCTTGCACCTTTAGTCCACCCGCGCTCCGGATTCCTTCACCACTCTGGCCCACTTGGCGAAATCCGCCCGGATGACCTTGCCGAAGTCCTCTGGCGTGCCACCCACGACGTCGGCACCTTGAGAGGCAAGCCGCTCCCGCAGCGCGGGCGAGGCGAGCGCGGCGTTCAATTCCCGGTTGATGCGCGTCACGACGGCGCGCGAGGTGCCCGCCGGCGCCAGAATGCCGAACCAGTTGACCACCTCGTAGCCGGGCACGGTTTCCGCAATCGCCGGGAGGTCGGGAAAGGAAGGCGATCGCTTCGGACTGGTGACCGCGAGCCCGCGCAGCTTTCCGATCTTCACCTGCGGCGAGAGCGGCACCGCGCTGGAAATGGTGAGCCTGACCTGGCCCGCGAGCATGTCCGTGATCATCGGGCCGACGCCTTTATAGGGTATATGCACGAGATCGACCCCGGCCATGCTCTTGAACAGCTCCATGGCGAGATGGCTGGAGGAACCGCTGCCTCCCGAGCCGTAATTCACCTGCCCGGGCGAGGCTTTCGAGTATGCGATCAGCTCCTTCACCGTCTTCGCCGGGAGCGCGGCGTGGCATGCCATCATCAGCGGCACCGCCACGAACTGCACTACCGGGACGAAGTCCTTCACGGCGTCGTACGACACCTTGCTGTAAAGGTGCGGATTGATGACGTGGGGAATCGAAGTGAAGAGCAGCGTATAGCCGTCGGAGTTGGCCCTTGCGGCGGTCTCGGTGGCGATCAGCCCTCCCGCCCCGCCGCGATTGTCCACCACCACCTGCTGGCCGAGCGCGTCGGTGAGCTGCTGGGCGGCAAAGCGACCCAGGATGTCCGCGGCACCGCCCGGCGGGAAACCCACCACTAAACGGATCGGTCTATCGGGGTACGATTGCGCCGCTGCAGGCATCCCGGGCGCGAAGCAAGCAACCAGCATCAACGCGCCGGCGACCGATCCGTTGAATGATGAACGATGAATGATGAATGATGACCCGGTTTCCTCGCCGCCTGCGCGGACCTTGCTTCCATTCATCATTCCGCATTCCGGATTCATCATTGCCTTCATTCCGGCCTGGCGCCGGAAGCCTTGACCGCCTTGCCCCACTTCACGATCTCCGTCTTGATGAAGGCTGCGAACTGCTCGGGCGTGTCGCCGACGAACTCGGCGCCTTCGGCGCTCATGGGGTCGCGTATGGCGGGCAACGCGATCGCCCGGTTGGCCTCGGCGTGCAGCTTCACGACGATCTCGCGTGGCGTCGCGGCCGGCACCGCCATGCCGAACCACGAGCCGGTCTCGAAGCCCTTCAGGCCCTGCTCGTCGAGCGTGGGCGTGTCTCCCGCCGCCGCGACGCGCTTCAGGCTCGTGACGCCCAGCGCGCGCAGCCGCCCGCTCTTCACGTGCGGGATCGTGGACACCATCGCGCCGAAATAGATTTCGATGTGCCCCGCGATGACGTCGACCAGCGCCGGCGCGGCGCCCCGGTACGGGACATGGATCATTTTCACCCCGGTCATGCTCTTGAATATCTCCGCCGCGAGATGGTGCGGGCTGCCGATGCCGGTGGAGCCGTGCCGCAGCGCGTTGGGGTTGGCCCTGGCAAGCGCGACGAGTTCCTTCGCATTCCTGACCGGCACCGATGGATGGCACACCACGATGCCTGGCACCTTCGCGAAGTTGGTGACAAACGCGAAGTCCCTGAGCAAGTCGAAGTTGAGCTTGGCATACAGCGTCGGATTGATGGCGTTGGCGACCGTCGGCATGAACAACGTGTAGCCGTCGGGCGGCGCTT
>JBGQGU010000127.1:0-8049 GCA_041497655.1 Gammaproteobacteria bacterium | reverse complement strand
CTTCGCGGCCGGACCGTGCGACTTTCTCAACTTGCCCTGTCGGTACCAGCGTCGCAGCCGCTCGAAGTCGTTGCCCCCGATCTTGACGTCCATGTCGCGCATGTCGAGGACGCGCGGCAGCGTGACGACCTCGTCCTGCGCAGCCAGCACGACGCCGACCGGGCCAATGGGGGGCGGAAAGCGGAACACCTCCCGCTCGCCAAAGCGTTTGCCGAAGTGGAAGCGCCCCTTCCTGTAAATGCGCGGCCGCGATACCGCTTCGTCGAATGCCGCGTCATGAGACCACTGTGACACGGGGTTGTCGCTGCCGGTGGCCTCGTAGAGCCGGATGTGAACGGACTCGAGCCCGTTGAGCAGGTCCGCGCTGCGCGCCACGAGCAGGTTGGTGAGGCCCGGGGCTACGCCGGCGTTGATCACGGCGGTGCGGCGTTTCGCCTGGAAGCGGGCTTCGAAGCGGAGCTGTTCGGCTCTAAAGGGGGTGCCGCTCAAGTGAGATGCGGTGTCGAGATAGTGGGCGCGCAGGCGGAGCGCAGCGCGCATGACGATCATGTTCAGGACGGCCGGGCTGCAGTTGACGACCAGATGGCTGCCCCGCGCCGCCTTCACGATGCTCCACAGGTTGCGCGCGTTCACCTGCCGGATCGGGATCCGGGATGTCTTGCCCAGGAAGCGACGCGCGCGATCAGGGTCCCGGTCGCCGCATGTGACCTGGTGACCCTGGCGGACCAGGAGCCGCGCGAGCAGCGAGCCGGTGGCGCCGGTCCCGAGGACGAAGATCCGCATTTGTAAATAGGGTCAGGCGGCAGCTGCGCGTGTGCGCTTGCCTTCTCCCGCGATGATCGTGGTCAGCTCGCGCACATCCTTGAGGTTTTCCAAACGCTGTATCTCCGAATAAACGGACGCGACCCGCTCTCGTGGCAGTGCGCGAGCTGCGCAGTCCTCGAATTTTTCCTTCAGCAGCCCGGCCGGCAGGGGATTGTCCGACGTGCGGCCGAGCGGCTGGTCCACCTTGGCCGACAGCACCCTGCCGCCCCGCAGCGCGATTTTGACTTCGGCGCCGAAGTGGTTGTCCGCCGGGAACTGCGCCGTGGTGTAGGGCGCGGCGTGCACCCGTGGCAGGAGCTTGCGCACCGCCGGGTCCTCGTAAGCCCTTCCCTCGAAGTGCTCGATCGAGATGCGCCGGTCGAGGAGCGCCCGCGTCATGCAGTACTGCACGCTGAACTTGGCGTCGAGGTCGCTTTTCGGCTCGGGACGGTTGGTGTGCTCGAGCCGCCGCGGGTGAGTCCACACGTCCACGCGCTCGATGTCGTCGGCAGCCGGCTTGTGGTCACGGGCGAGCTTGAGCATCGCATCCAGCGCGGAGTGCGTGCTGCCACAGCAGGGGTACTGCTTGATCGCGATGCCGGGCTTGACGATGTCGAGCGGCTGCGCCCAGGCGGGGAGGATCTTGCCGGCGTCGTAATTGCCTTCTCCGTTGAAGACGTTGAAAAAGCCCTGCTTGTGCTCGAAGACGCGATCACCGGCCGTAAACCCGTCGTGCGCGAGCAGCGCGGCGAACATCCCGTTGCGGGTGCAGTGGCCGATGTGCAGCGGCTTCACCATCGTGCCGAAATTGGCCTTGATGCCCGCGGCGAGCGAAGCGGCGATGGAGAGCGCGGTGGCGGTCTTGTCATCGGACAGCTTCAGAAGCTTCGCGCAGGCGGCGGTGGCGCCGAAGACGCCGAGCGTGGCGGTCGGGTGCCAGCCCTTGGTGTAGTGATAGAAGTGGACCCCCATCGCGATCTTGCTTTCGGTCTCGAAGCCGGCGACGTAGGCGGCCAGAAAATCGCGCCCGCTCGCGCCGATCTCGTCCGCGAGGGCGAACAGCGCCGGCAGGATCGGCGCCGAGGGGTGGCCGCCCAGCGTGTTGTTCATGTCGTCGAAGTCGAGCGCGTGGGACGCGGTGCCGTTCACCAGCGCCGCTTCGAGCGGAGCGGTTCTGAGGTTGCTGCCGAAGATCAAGCTCGGCCCGGACGCGCCGCGCGCCGCAATGCCTCCCACGATGCGCGTGCACTCTTCGCGTGAGCCAGCGAGCGTGACGCCCACCGTGTCGAGAATGCCCACCTTCGCCCAATGAATTGCCTCGTGAGGCAATTCATTAAAAGTAAGCGAATTGATTTTCTCGGCAAGTTCGAGTGCAAGCGACATGATGACTCCTTACAACACCGAAACAGAACCAAAATGGACAGGATTCACAAGATCAACAAGATCAAGGCCGTTCGAAGTAATCCTGTAAATCCTGTTAATCCTGTCTATTCTGCTTTTAGTCCGATCTGCTTCACCAGCTTGCCGTACTTCTCGATCTCCGATTTGATGTGCGCCCCGAACTGCTCCGGCGTGTTGCCGACCGCGTCGGCGCCGTCGGCAGCGAGCTTTTCCTTCACGTCGGGCTGGTGCAGCAGGCGGGAAATTTCCTTGCTGAGCTTGTGGACGATGGCTGGCGGGGTCTTCGCCGGCGCGATCATGCCGTACCACTGGGTGATCGCGAAGCCGGGCACGCCCGCTTCCTGCATCGTCGGCAGCTCTGGCGTGCCGGGCCAGCGCTTCGGGGTGGTCACCGCCAGCACCCGCAGTTTCCCGGACTTGATATGCGGGCCCGTCAGGAGCAGCGTGCCGAGCTGCATCTGGATCTGTCCGGCGATGAGGTCCAGGGTGGACGGCGCGCCGCCCTTGTACGGGATGTGGACCATCTCGATGCCGGCGATGGTGGCGAGCAGGGCGCCGCCGAGGTGTGAAATGCCGCCGGTGCCGGACGAGCCGTAGTTCACGCCCCCCGGCTTGGTCTTGGCGTAGGCGATGAATTCCTTGACCGATTTCGCAGGCACCGAGGGATGGATCACCATCACGTAGGGCTGGCTCGTGGCTTGCGTGACCGGCGTCAGGTCCTTGAGCAGGTCGTAGGGCATCTTGGTGTAGAGCCCCACGTTAACCGCGTGGCTCGAGGAAATCTGGGTCAGCGTGTAGCCATCCGGGGCGGACTTCGCTGCAATGTCCACGCCTATGGTGCCATTGGCGCCGGGCCGGTTGTCCACGACTACCGTCTGGCCCCAGCTCTCGCCCAGCTTCTGCGCGACTGCGCGCGCCGTGATGTCAGTTCCGCCGCCGGGTGGAAACGGAACGATCAGCCGGATCGGCCTGACGGGGTAGTTTTGCGCGATCACAGTCTGTCCCGGAACAAACCATCCAAGCGTGGCGAAGCCAGCGATCATCGCGGAGCGCAAAACTATGGTTTTCACTGCCCTTAGCCTCCTGTTGCTCAGCAGGCGCTCCTTGTTATGCCGTTCCAGTCTGCACTGCCGAATCCGATTTCGTTGCGCTGAGGTAGTATACCGGCGATGCGCGGCGCCCTGTTCCTGATTGCGTTGTCGGTCTCGGGATTGCTCTCCCAGTCCAATTTGTGGGGCGCCGACGCCTATCCGCAGCGGGCCGTGCGGCTCATCATTCCCTATCCGCCCGGCGGCGCGGGCGACATCGTGGGCAGGATGCTGGCGGTCCGGCTGACCGAGGCGCTGGGCCAGCAGGTTGTCGTCGACAACCGCGGCGGAGGCGGGCAGATCATCGCCACCGAACTCACCGCGAAAGCGCCGCCCGATGGGCATACGTTGTTCCTTGCCAGCGCGACGCACGGCATCAATCCCGGGCTGCGCCGCGGCAAGCTGCCCTACGACACGCTCAAGGACTTCACGCCGATCACGTTGGTCGCCGAGTCGCCGCTGGTATTCATTGCGCACCCGTCGCTCGGTGTCGGCAATATCAAGGAGCTGATCGCTGCGGCCAAAGCGAAGCCCGGCCGCATCAACTACGCATCCTCGGGACCTGGCACGGGTGGTCACCTGTCGGTCGAGATGCTGAAGCACTACGCCGGAATAGACATGGCGCACGTGCCCTACAAGGGCGCGGGGCCGGCGCTGATCGACCTGATCGCCGGCCAGGTCCAGGCAATGTGCACCAGCCCCTTGCCTGCGATGCCGCACGTAAGATCAGGTCGGCTGAAGGCGCTCGGGATGACGAGCCGGACGCGCTCGCGCGCAGCGCCGGAAATTCCGACCGTCGCCGAGCAGGGCGTGCCGGAATACGAATCCACGCTGTGGTATGCGCTGCTCGCGCCGGCCGCCACGCCGCAGAGTGTCGTCAAGCGGGTGCACTCGGAGACGGTGAAGATCCTGAAGTCCTCCGACATGGCCGGGCAGCTCCTCGCCCAAGGCGCGGAGCCGGTGGGCAACAGTCCCCAGGAGCTGCAGAAGTTCGTGGCGGCCGAAATCGGCCGCTGGACCAAGGTCATCGAGCAGGCGAATATTCGGGCGGATTGACCAGAAGCCAGTTTTAACCACGGAAACACACGGAACCACACAGAAATTCGTAAATGATTACGGGGTCTCTAAAGGGGTGGGGTTATTGTCCGTGTCCTTCCGTGTGATTCCGTGGCTATTCTTGAGACCTGTTCTAATGTGAGGAGAATGCGATGGTGCTGCTCTACGATCCAACCGCGACCCGTCAGGCCGATCCAGCCAGGGCCAACCAGACACTCGCGACGCTTTCCGGCAAGGTGGTCGGCTTCATCGACAACGCCAAGCCGAACTTCAATTATCTCGTCGACGACCTCGGCGATCTGCTGATCTCGAACTACGGCGTGAAGCGCGTCATCAAGCGCAGGAAATCGTCGGCGTCCGTCCCGGCGCCGGACGAGATCGTGAGGGAGCTCGCGGATGAGTGCGACCTGGTGATCACCGGGTCGGGCGACTGAGGGTCGTGCGCGTCGTGGAGTGTCCACGACAGTGTAGAAATCGCAAAGCGCAAGCGCGCGGCCGTCGCGGTCTGCTCCACCGCGTTCACCACGCTGGGCCGCGCGCAGGCGAAAGCCCTGGGCAACCCGATGCTTCCGATCGCCGTGATTCCGCACCCCTTCGGATTGCGCACCCGGGACGAGGTGCGCGAGATGGCGAAACAGTGCGTGACCGATATCGTGACGCTCGTTATCCAGGAAAACCGTGGCCAATGATGACCGGGATTCCATGAGGCAGCCCGCGCCTGTTGACGAGCGGGCTGCCTTATTCGAAGCGCCCGACGACATCGAGGCCATCAACCGGCTCTACCACGAGCGCCGGTGGAGCGACGGCTTGCCGGTGGTGCCGCCGACCGTCGAGCGCGTGCAGCGGATGCTTGCTCGCACGCGCCGGCCGCCGGGCGAGGTCGTGACGAACGTCGCGCCGGGTTTCGGCACGGCAACCGTCGAGCGCGTCGCCATCAACGCGGTGATGGCGGGGTGCGAGCCCGAATATCTGACGGTCGTCCTCGCCGCGGTGGAAGCGGTGGCTGCGCCCGAGTTCAACCTGCAGGGCATTCAGGCCACCACGAATCCCGTTGCCGTGTGGATCATCGTGAATGGCCCCGTGGCGCGGCGGGTGGGGGTGAACGGGAGCTTCAATTGCCTCGGACAGGGGACGCCGGCGAACGCTTCCATCGGGCGCGCGTTGCGCCTGGTTCTTCAGAATGTCGGAGGCGCATTGCCCGGCGAGATGGACCGCGCGACGCACGGCCAGCCGGGCAAGTACACCTTCTGCTGCGCCGAGAACGAGGAGGCGAACCCGTGGGAGCCGCTGCACGTCGAGCGCGGCTTCAGGCGCGACGCCAGCACGGTGACGGTCGTGGGCGCCGAGGGCACCCTGAACATGAATACCCACACCAAGGATGCGGGAGAGTTGCTGCGGGTCTTCGCCGAGACCATGCAGCACCCCCCGAGCAACGAGTATTGCTACGGCAGCGAGCCGTGGCTGATCCTCTCGCCCGAGCACGCGGAGATTCTCAGGGCGGGAGGACTCGCGAAGAGCGAGGTTAAGCGCCGCTTGTGGGAGCTGTCCAGGATGGCCGCCGGGCGGATGACAGAAAGGGACCTGCTGCGGGTCAAGGCGTCCCGCGGCAAGGAGCTGGGAGAAATCCGGCCGGACACGCTGCTCACGATCTCGCACCGCCCGGACGACATCCGCCTCATCGTCGCCGGCGGCCCGGGCACGCACTCCGTTTACGTGCCGTGCTTCGGCAACACCCGCGCCGTCACCCGCGAGATCGCGGACGCGGGCTGACGCCGCGTCCGCGATCAGCCGCCAGCCGTCAGCTTGAAACGTTTTGTCTGCCAACTGCCAACTGATAACTGGCGGCTAAAGAATGGCGGAAGAGAGTGGGAGTCGAACCCACACAGGACCGCAAGCGGCCCCAACCGGGTTTGAAGTCCGGCCGCCCCACCGGGGACGATTCCCTTCCATACAAGCAAGAAATAGACAGGATTTACAAGATTAACAAGATTCAAACAAACCCGAATTGGTCCGGGTGTAGTTTGGTTCTGTTCTTCGATTTAATCCTGTAAATCCTGTTAATCCTGTCTATTCCAGGCGGTCGCGCACGGCGTCCGCGCCGCGCCGCGCCTCGATGACTGCATCGCGCAGCAGCCCGCTATAGCCGGCGCGCACCGCGCCGATCGCCCAGATGCCTGTCATTGAGGTTTCGAGCGCGTTGCTGGTGACAAGATGTCCGCGCCCGTCGCGGCCGACGCCGGACGGCGCGCATGCGGCGTTGGGCTCGAGCCCCACGTAGGCGAAAACGCCGGCGCTCGCGATTTCTTCGGACTTCCCGTCGCGCTTCACGCGGACGTTCTCGACCATTTTAGCGCCGAGAATCGCCTCGACCGAGGATTTCCACAAGATGGAAATCCTGGGATTGGTGCGGACCTGCTCCGCGAAGTGCTTCTGAGCGCGAAAGCTGTCGCCGCGGTGGACGATGTGAACCTTGCGGCAGAACTTCGCCAGCACCAGCGCTTCCTGCAGCGCTGAGTCGCCGCCGCCGACCACGATAACGTCCTCGTTCTGGAACATTGGTGCGTCACAGTCGGCGCAGTGCGAGACGCCACGCCCTTCGTACTCGTCCTCACCGGGCACGCCCAGCTTCTTGAGCCGCGCGCCGGAGGCGATGACGACCTGGCGCGCACTGTAGACACCGCCGGCCGCGACTTCGAATGCCCCTCCGGCGGGGCGGATTGCGGTGACTTCCTCCTGGATGCTCGCCACGCCCGCATCGGAGTTGGCTTGCATAAGCTCGGAAGCGAGGTTGGTGCCCGACTCCGCCCCGGGATAGCCGTCGAGCTCGTTCACGTTCAGCACCAGCCCGCCGAACAGGGTGGATTCAAAGGTTGCCACGCTGAGCCCCGCGCGGCGCGCGTGGCCGGCGCAGGCGAGGCCGCTGATGCCTTCGCCGATCACGATCAGGTCGTAGGTCTGTGTCATCGTCAAATAAAAGACGAAATAGACAGGATTTACAAGATTTACAGGATTAATTCAAAATTAGACCGAAACGCGCCAGTAGCTTTTGCTTGAATCTTGTTTATCCCCTTCCCCCGCTTATGGGGGAAGGTAGGATGGGGGCACCTCGTCAGAGCGTTAATCCTGTCCATTCTGGTTTTGATCTTATCCGGGTTCATTCAATCATCGTCTAAAAGACGGGGGCGATGGCCGCGGCTTGGCGGGCGCGGCCGCAGCCTTTGCGGGAGCGTGTGCCGGCTCGGCGGCGCCCAATATCGGCACGAAGTCCTTACGCATCTTGCGCGCGTCGCCCACGCGCTGCGTGATGCCGAGGGTGTCGAGGAATTCCAGGATCTCGATCGCGAGACTCCTGCCGATGCCGGTCGCGTCACGATATTGTGCAGCGGTAAATCCATTCGGGCTTGAGCGGGCAAGCTCGTGCGCGGTCGCGGCGAGCGTGGCGAGCGTCGCGCGCGGATAGAAGCGGTCCGGGGGCACTCTCATCACCTCGCCGCCGCGGCTCTTGCGGTGCAGGAAATCCTTCAACGCCGCTTCCTTGAGCTTGAGCGCGGCGGCGAGTTCCGCCACGGGAGGCGGGGCAAAGCCGCCCTGTTGCAAAGCAGGAAGCACGAGCTGCCACAGCCGCTGGTCTTCCGGGTTGGAGGTCGCGTCGTGTCCCGGCTGGCGCACAAGGTTGCTCGCGATCTCCAGCTTGCGCTCG
>JBGQGU010000126.1:0-8054 GCA_041497655.1 Gammaproteobacteria bacterium | reverse complement strand
CGCGCCGTTGCCCGCGGGCACGCAGGATCTCATGAGCTTCGTCTTCCAGTACGTCCTGGCGCCGCCCGCCCCCGGACGCTACCGGGTGCCGATCACCACCGGCACGCGCTTCGAGGTCTATGAAATCGTGGTTTCCGGCGAGGAGCGCATCGAGACCCCGCTCGGCGACCTCAGGGCGCTGCCGGTACGGCAACTGCCGCTCCCCGGGGAAGAGAGTATCGAGATCTGGCTCGCCGCCGACTACCACTATCTGCCCGTCCGCATCCGCCATTACGACCGCGAGGGCAATTTTTCCGGCGAGCAGGTGGCAAGCGAGATTCGCGTCAGCGAGGAATGACGGGGAACGAGTGCCGGGTGTCGAGTGTCGGGTGTCGAGTGTCGGGTGTCGAGTGTCGGGTGTCGAGTGTCGAGTGTCGGGTGTCGGGGTGGAGGGTCGAGGGGAAGAATGCTGTCACTTTTTTCTCATAGTCCTGTCTAATACGCACCCAATCGTTCGAGCCCCCTTTTTGAGTCACCGTTCTCGTCTATTTTCACTCGACACTCACTCCTCGACACTTCCCCCTCATCCCTCATTCCCCGACACTCATTCCTCGACACTCATTACTCATCCCGCGCTTCAATGCCCATCACCCGCTCGCAACTCGAGGCCGCTACTGAGGCACTCAAGCTCGCGCTGAAATTCGACCGTCCCGCGGATGCGGTGCTGCACGAATTCTTCCGCGCGCACCGTGCGCTTGGCAGCCACGACCGGGCGTTCGTCGCCGAAACGGTCTATGGCGTGCTGCGCCGCAAGCGTACCGTGGACCACCTGGCGCCGGACGGCACGCCGCGGCGCATGTTGCTCGCTTATCTGGCGCGTGTCGCCGGTATCAGCGTCCGCGAGCTCGCGGCCGTGATGAAGCCGGACGAACAATCATGGCTGGCGCGGGTCAAGGCAGAACCGCTCGTCGACTTGCCGCTCGCGCTGCGCGCCGAGCTGCCGGACTGGATCGTCGAACGGCTGCGCTCCCGTCTCGCGGAACCGGAGATCGCCGCCCTCGCCAAGGGGTTGAACGAGCCCGCGCCGCTTGATCTGCGCGTCAACACGCTGCTCACCGGGCGCGAGGAGGTGCGGCAGGCGCTCGCCATCGACGCCGTCGTCGCCGAACCGACGCCCTACTCGCCGGTCGGTCTGCGCGTGAAGGGCAGGCCCTCGATCAATCACCACCCGCTGTTCCTGACGGGCGCTATTGAGGTGCAGGACGAAGGCAGCCAGCTGCTCGGCTTCCTGTTGGCGCCCAGGCGTCACGACCTCGTGGTGGACTTTTGCGCCGGTTCCGGCGGCAAGAGCCTCATGCTTGGCGCGCTGATGCGCTCCCACGGCCGCATCTACGCATTCGATGTCTCGACGGCGCGGTTGAACCGCCTGAAACCCAGGCTGAAGCGCTCGGGCCTCTCCAATCTCTACCCGCACCCGATCCGCAACGAAAACGACATCCGGGTGAAGCGCCTGGCCGGAAAGATCGACCGGGTGCTGGTGGACGCGCCGTGCAGCGGGCTTGGCACGTTGCGCCGCAATCCCGACCTCAAGTGGCGCCAGTCGCCGCAATCGGTGGAGGAATTGAAGCTCAAACAGGCGGCGATCCTGCGCGCGGCGGCGAATCTGGTGAAGCCCGGCGGGCGGTTGGTCTACGCCACCTGCAGCCTGCTCGCCGAGGAAAACGAGGACATCGTCGCCGCGTTTCTGGCGGACCGCGGTGACTATCGGAAACTCCACTGTCAGGAGTTGCTCGCTCAACAGGGAATCGCTCTTGAAACGGGCGAGTTTCTCCAGCTGCTCCCGCACGTGCATGGCACTGACGGCTTCTTTGCCGCTGCGTTGCAGCGCAGTGCCTGAACCCACAGCGGGCAGGCCGGCCCTAAGGGGGCGCAGCGTGTCGACGGATTCCGGGATTTCGCTTCCAAATCAGAACGCTGCTGCGTAAGTCTGGCCCGGTAAGTGCTTTTTCTGCTATTCCTGAAGCCTGAACTTCTGTAGACTGCCGGCCATTACAATAACCGGGCGAAGTTTCCGCGGAGGCGGCCGATGTTTCCAGGGGTTTTCGAAGGATTGGTTGACCTGCCCTGGTGGGGATACGTGCTCTACGCGCTTGCCGTCACCCACGTCACGATAGCTGCTGTCACCATCTACCTTCACCGCTGCCAGGCGCACCGAGCGCTCGATCTTCACCCAGCGGTCAGCCATTTTTTCCGCTTCTGGTTGTGGCTCACGACCGGCATGGTCACCAAGGCCTGGGCCGCGATCCATCGCAAGCACCACGCGCGGGTCGAAACCGTGGAAGATCCGCACAGCCCGCAGATCTTTGGCATCAACAAGGTGCTGTGGGAAGGCGCCGAGCTCTACCGCAAGGAAGCGGGCAATCAGGAAACAATCGACCAGTACGGCCTCGGCACGCCGGATGACTGGCTCGAGCGTCATTTCTACTCCAGGCACGACCGAATCGGGATTTCCATCCTGTTTGTGGTCAATTTCGCGCTATTCGGCTTCATCGGAATCACCATCTGGGCGGTGCAGATGGCATGGATACCGTTCTTCGCCGCCGGCGTCATCAACGGCATCGGCCACTACTGGGGCTACCGCACATTCCAGCCGGAGGATACCAGCACGAACATCGTGCCGTGGGGGCTGCTCATCGGCGGCGAGGAACTGCACAACAACCACCACGCCTACGCCACGTCCGCCAAGTTCTCGATCCACTGGTACGAGTTCGACCTCGGCTGGCAGTACATCCGGGCGCTGGAGCGGCTGGGCCTGGCACAGGTCAAGAAAATCGCGCCCAAGCTCAAACTCGACGCCGCCAAGACGCGTTGCGATCTCGCCACGGTGCAAGCGGTCATCACCCACCGCTACGAAGTGCTCGCCAAGTACGCGAAGTCACTGCGGCACACCTGCGCCGAGGAGATCCGCGATCTCAAAGCGCGCGCGGTGCGGGTGGATGTTGCCGCAATCAAGCGCATGCTCCACTGGGACGCAAAGGTGCTGCCGGCGCACGAGCGCGCCAAGGTGAACGATGCGCTCAACAAGAGCAAGGTGCTCGCCACCGTCTACACCATGCGCGAGGAACTGGCCGCGCTCTGGCAGCGCTCGAATGTCTCCAAGGAACAGTTGGTGCGTCACCTCGAGGACTGGTGCGCACGCGCGGAGGCGAGCGGCATCATCCCGTTGCAGGAATTCAGCCGCCGGCTGCGCTGCTACGCATAAAAAAACCCGCCTGATGGCGGGTTTTTTTAAATCTCACATCCTTGAAATAATAAAACGGCGGGCAAGCCCGCCGTTTTATTTGATCTTTGTTTCCTTGTAGATGACGTGCTTGCGCGCCACCGGATCGTACTTCTTGATCTCCATCTTGTCCGGCGTGGTGCGCTTGTTCTTGGTGGTGGTGTAGAAATGGCCGGTGCCGGCGGTCGATTCGAGCTTGATCTTCTCGCGCATGGTTCAACTCCTTGAACAACAAATAGACAGGATTTACAAGATTTACAGGATTACTTCAAAGACAGCACCGAAGCGGTTGGGTCTTGCTCAGGAATCTTGTTAATCCTGTTAATCCTGTCTATTGGTCGTCCGTTCAGATCTCCTCGCCGCGCGCGCGGATCTTGGCGAGCACGGCGTCGATACCTTTGCTGTCGATGGTGCGCAGCCCGGCCTGCGAAATTCTCAAGCTGACCCAGCGATTCTCGCTTTCGACCCAGATACGGCGGTATTGCAAGTTCGGCAGGAAGCGGCGCCGTGTCTTGTTGTTGGCGTGGGAAACGTTGTTCCCCAGCATCGGCTTCTTACCGGTGACCTGGCACACGCGTGACATGGAAAGCTCCGGAAATCTTGAGAGGCGCGGAGTTTACACTAGTTTCTACCTCGGGCTCAAGCGCGAAACGTGCGCCGTGCCCGATGGACGCGGGCTCCCGGGCTATCTCACGACCAGCATGGGAATCTTGCTGTGCGTGAGCACCTTCACCGTTTCGCTGCCGAGCAGCACGGCATCGAGGCCCTTGCGCCCGTGAGAGGCCATCATGATCAGGTCACACTTGCGCTCATCGGCGCTTTTGATGATCTCCTCGTAGGGGCTGTCCCCGACGACGACCAGACCGACGCATTCGACGCCGTCCGCTTTGGCGCGCTTCGTGAGTGCGGAGATCATCTTCTGGGCGATCGCCGTGGCTTCCTCTTCGTGCTCTTTTTCGATCTTGGTGTGCACCGACTTGGGCGTGGCCCACGGCTGAAAGTGCAGGCGAAAGTGAGATACCACGTGGATCGCGGTCACTTTCGCCCCGGTGGATTTGGCAAAGGCGATGCATTCCTTCTCCGCCTTGCGAGACGGGTCGGAACCATCAACGGGCAGCATGATGTGCTTGTAGTACATAGTGGGCCCTATCTTAGGTGAATACGGAGGTGGACATGCCCCTCAGGCAGTGCAGTTCCAATCTTAATCCAATCGAGAGAAACCTGCTCGCCGCGCACCCGTCGAGCCGCGGTGCAAGCTTGCCCACTGAAACCGCCGCTGAACGCCGATAATCGGCGTTCAGCGGCGGTTGCTTATAGGAGTCCTCGCTCGGCAAAGGACATCGCCGCCCCCGCGCCGATCACGAAGTGGTCCAGCACCTTGACGTCCACCAGCGCGAGCGCCTGCTTCAGCGCGCCCGTGAGCGCCTCGTCGGAGCGGCTGGGCTCGGCGATGCCCGAGGGGTGGTTGTGCGCGAAGATCAGCGCCGCCGCGTTGTGTTGAAGCGCGCGCTTCACCACCTCGCGCGGGTAGACGCTGGTCTGGGTCAGCGTGCCGCGAAACAGCTCCTCCACCGCGAGCACCCGGTTCTGCGCGTCGAGGAAAACGCCTACGAAGACCTCATGGGGCCGGTCCTGCAGCTTGAGCCGCAGGTAGTCGCGCACCGCTTGCGGCGAGCTCAGCGCGGAGCCGCGGTCGAGCTTCTCGCGGAGGGTGCGCCGCGCCATTTCCAGCACCGCCTGCAACTGCACGTATTTCGCGGCGCCGAGGCCGGACACCGCGGTCAGCGCATCGGCGCCCGCCGCGAACAGCCCCGAGAGCGAGCCGAAACGGGCAAGCGCCTCGCGTGCGACGTCCACGGCGCTCTTGCCCCTGACGCCGGTGCGAAGGAAGATCGCCACCAGTTCGGCATCAGATAGTGCTTCCGCGCCCTTGCTGAGCAACTTCTCGCGCGGCCGGTCGTCCAGCGGCCAGTCGGTAATAGCCATCGGCTTTCAGCTTTCAGCGATCAGCGATCAGCAAATACAAAGTTAACGCTACAGCATCCGCAGCGGTTTACTTGGGCTGACAGCTGATTGCTGACTGCTGAGCGCTGGATTAAACTCTTGCCCACCTCTTGAAGTTGAAGCTCTAGATGGCTGAAAGTTCAAAAAAATCGGTTGTGCTCGGCGTCACCGGCGGTATCGCCGCCTACAAGGCCGCCGAGCTTACCCGCGAGCTGGCGCGCAACGGCATCGAAGTGCAGGTCGTCATGACCGAGGCCGCCGGCAGCCTGGTCGCGCCCGCCACTTTCCAGGCGCTCTCGGGCAAGCCGGTATACACCGACCTCTGGGACGCGCGCGTGGCCGGCAACATGGCGCACATCGAGCTCTCGCGCGGCAAGGACGCGATCGTGGTGGCGCCCGCCACCGCCGATTTCATCGCCAAGCTCGCGCAGGGCCTGGCGGACGACCTGCTCTCGACACTGTGTCTGGCGCGCGAATGCCCCCTGATCGTGGCGCCGGCGATGAACCGCCAGATGTGGGACAACCCGGCGACGCGCCGCAACATCGAGCGCCTGCTGCGCGATGGCGTGGCCATCCTCGGGCCCGCGAGCGGCGACCAGGCGTGCGGCGAGATCGGCATGGGCCGCATGCTCGAGGCGCGCGAGATCGCCGAGGCGGTCACGGCCTTCCTCGCCCCGAAGTCGTTGCGCGGGGCGCGCGTGCTGATCACCGCCGGCCCGACGTTCGAGACGATCGATGCGGTGCGCGGCATCACCAACCGGAGCTCCGGCAAGATGGGCTACGCCGTGGCGCGCGCCGCGCTCGAGGCCGGCGCCCGGGTGACCCTGATTTCAGGGCCGACCAGTCTCACAGCACCCGCTGGCGCGCAACGCGTGGACGTCGTATCCGCGCGCGACATGTTCGAGGCGGTGAAAAAGCGCGTGACGGACACCGACATCTTCATCGGCGTCGCCGCGGTTGCCGACTACCACGTCGCCAGTCCGCACCGGCAGAAGATCAAGAAAACTGCCGGCAGGCTCCGCCTCGACCTCGTGCCCAACCCGGACATCCTGGCCTGGGTCGCGGGCCGGCCGCGGCCGCCGTTCTGCGTCGGTTTTGCGGCGGAAACGGGGAACCTGCGTCGATATGCCGAGGCCAAGCGCCGCAGCAAGAAAGTGCCGTTGCTCGCCGCCAACCTCGCGCAGCGGGCAATCGGCGCCGACGACAACGAGCTTACCTTGTTCGACGACAAGGGCGTGCACAAGCTACCCCGGGCGCCCAAGGAAGTTATCGCGCGGCAGCTCGTCGCCCATATCGCGAAGCTCTATAAACCGTCGAGCCGCAAGCGGTAAGTTGCGAGCGGAGAGAAGTGACACCGATGCAGCTGTCCACTACTTGCTGCCTACCGCTCACCGGTTCATGAGAACAATCGATGTCAGGATTCTGGACGAGCGGCTGCGCGGGCAATTGCCGCAGTACGCGACGCCGGGCTCGGCGGGACTCGACCTGCGCGCGTGCATCAACGCGCCGCTCGCGCTGGCGCCCGGCCAGACCGAGCTGATCCCCTCGGGAATCGCCATCCACCTCGCGGACAGCGGTCTCGCGGCGGTGATCCTGCCGCGCTCGGGCCTCGGCCACAAGCACGGCATCGTGCTGGGAAACCTGGTCGGCCTGATCGACTCCGATTACCAGGGCCAGATCTTCGTCTCGACCTGGAACCGCGGCAACGTCCCGTTCACAGTCAACCCGATGGAGCGCCTGGCCCAGCTGGTGGTGGTGCCGGTGGTGCAGGTCGGCTTCAACGTGGTGGAGGATTTCGATACGAGTCGCCGCGGCGCGGGCGGCTTCGGCAGCACCGGCAAGGGCTGATCTTGAGTTTTGAGTTTTGAGTGTTGAATTTTGAGTAAGGGTGTCCGTACCCAAATGCCTGCAGCCGTCAACTCAGCACTCAGCGCTAAACACTCAGCACTGATTCTGTTTGCCCATGGCGCGCGCGACGCGCAATGGAACGAGCCGTTCCGCGCGATCCGGGAAGCGGTCGCAACGCGCCGCCCCGATCTCACCGTTGAACTCGCGTTCCTCGAGCTGATGCAGCCGGCGCTCGGCGATTGCGTCGCTCAGCTGGTCAGGGACGGTCATGCCCGGATCACCGTCGCTCCGCTGTTCCTGGCGCAGGGGGGACACTTGAAGAAGGACCTGCCGCGCCTGCTGAAGGATCTGAGAGCCCGGCACCCCGCGGCGACCATCACGGTGCTGACGCCAATCGGCGAGGTCACCGAGTTGCTGAACGCGATCTCGGAATGGCTGGTCAAAAGCACGCCGCGCTGAAGAACGATCGAAGCGCCAAGCACGCCAAGAGAATCAAATTATGAATTTTGTCCCCCTGCGGTTCGCTTTGCGGTTCGTTAGGTACTCTCTGGCCGCGTCGGCGCTCACGCTGGCGGTTACCGCGGCGTGCGCCCAGACGCCGGAAATCCCGCTCACCGTCGCCGGCCACAGGCTCACGGTGGAGGTCGCGGACACCGACGAGACCCGCATGCAGGGGCTCATGCATCGCAGGATCCTGCCCGAAAATCGCGGCATGCTGTTCGTGTTCCGCGAAGTCACGCATCACGCCATGTGGATGATGAACACCCACATCCCGCTGTCGGTGGCATTCCTCGACGAGCGCGGCCTGATCATCAATATCGCCGACATGCAGCCTCAGACGCGCGACACGCACGCCGCGGCGAAGCCGGCGAAATACGCATTGGAGGTCAACCAGGGATGGTTCGCGAAGCGCGGCATCAAGCCGGGCGCCAGGATCGAAGGG
>JBGQGU010000125.1:0-8056 GCA_041497655.1 Gammaproteobacteria bacterium | reverse complement strand
TGTTGCTCGGGCGAGAGCGCCGCGTAGAGCGGCTTCGCGGCCGAGAGCGTTTCGTTCAGCCTCTTGGAAGCCGCCACCAACCGCGCCTGCCCGCGCTCCATCCGCTCGATCGCCGTGGCGCGCGCGCCCTTCTCGCGTCCGGCGGCCTCGGTGCGCAGCGCCTGCACCCGCTGGTCGGCCTCGCGCGCCTGCTTGCGCAGCGTGTCGGCGAAGGCATCCCACTGGGGCTGCTGGGCGTCGGTGATCTTCAAGGCGGTCTTCAGGTAGGCGAGCCGCGCCTCGGTGCGCTCGCTGGGTAGCCGGAACGCGCGTTGACCCTCGTGCTGCCTTTGCGCGAAGTGCCGAGCCTGCGGCCCGTCGCCGCCGGGACCGGCCGACTGTGCGAGCGCCGGCGTGACGGTCACCGTGGCAAGGGCGGCGGAAACGAGCGTGCTCAAAAGTAATTTCTTCATGAGATCTCCTTCAGTATCATTGGAATAGACATCCGCCCCCTGATGGACGGGGGGGCTCAGTTGCTCGGACAACGGCGAAATTTGGCCCGTTCCGCGCGGCCGTGTAACACTTTGTAAGCGGCGGGGATTAAGAGCCCGTAACATAATGAAACGCACGCTGCGCTGTCACGATTTTGGCGGGCCACGCGATTAAGGCATACTGGTTGGAGAATAAGCCATCTCACCCACTAACGAGGTCGGAGCCAAAATCGCGCCAGCCCACAAGGGGTTGCGGCCAGAATCGCCAACGCGCCGGAACGTTGAGCAGGGGCCCCGGTTTCCGGGGATGCGACCGTGCAGGCGCGTGAGAGGACCGCGCATCCGGCGCTCCATTGTCCCGCTCCGGGGTCGCATCCAAGCAGAAATCGCTTGGAACCTGCTCCGCCCTGCGCGGGACGCTTTGTCGCTCGGCTTGCCGATATTCCAGATATTGGCTGCACCTCGCTTCGCGCCATTGCCAATTCTGACTCGCACCGCACGCGCGTTTCATCATGTTACGGGCTCTAGGTAACAATGTGCCAGGGCCGTCCGGCCGCAGTCGCGCGATGTCCCCGTTTCACCCTTGTTCCGTCAACAGAGGAGGCGCCATGACCAGGGAGAGCAGAAGTTTACGCAACGGACTCATCGCGGCGCTGGGCGCTGCGGCCGTTGTGTACTCCGCGGCGGCGCCGGCGCAACCTTATCCGTCCCGGACCGTCGAGTTCATCGTGCACGTCAACCCGGGCGGCGGCACCGACGTATTCGCCCGCCTGGTGACCGAGATCATGACCCGGGAGAAGATGGTTTCGCAGCCGCTCATCGTCCAGAGCCGCACCGGCGGCGCCGGCGTGGTCGCCTTCACCTACGCCAAGGGCAAGCGCGGCGATCCGCACACGGTGCTCACGATCGCGACCGGCTCGTTCCTGACGGCGGCCGCGCGGCCCGATCTCGACCTCGGCCTCGAGCACTTCACGCCGCTCGCGTTCTTCGCCCGCGACCCGCAGGGGATCATGGTCCACGCCGATTCGAAATACAGAACCTTCAAGGACCTGATCGATGACGCGAAGGGCCAGCCCGATTCGATCGTGTGCGCCGTGACCTCGGCCACCGGCACCGGGCGGATGACGCTCTGGCGCCTGGAGCGGGAGACCGGCACCCGCTACAAGTTCGTCACTTTCAAGGCGGGCTCAGAGGCCGTGGTGGCGGTGCTGGGCGGCCACGTGCCGTTCACCACCGAGAACGTGAGCGAGGCGTGGGCGCACATCGAGGCGAAGAAGATGCGGGTGCTGGCGGTGACGACCGAGCAAAGGATGCCGGCGCTGCCCGACGTGCCGACGCTGACCGAGCTCGGCTACAAGGTCCAGATCGGTACCGGCCGCGGCTTCGTCATGCCTGCCGGCGTGCCGAAGGAAGCGGTCGCCGCCATGGAAGCGCTGCTCGAGAAAGTGCACAAGAGCAGGCTGTGGCGGGACTACGCGGTCAACAACCTCTACGAGGACCGCTGGATGGGCAGCGCGGAATTCGCCCGGTACCTCGCCGAACAGCGCGTGGCGCAACGGGAATTTGTCGACGCCATCGGCCTTGGCAAGAAGCCGTAGGCATGGGGCGAGGGAGGAGGGAGGAGTGTCGGGTGTCGAGTGTCGGGTGTGGCGTGAAGAGTCTCGACGGGATTACATCCTTTCACGTTCTGTTCCCTCGGCACTCTTTTCTCTTCCCTCGACACTCATTCCTCGACACTCGTCACTCGGGCTGGATTCCCGCATCCCGCGCGACTTTCGCCCACTTGGTGAGTTCGCTCTGGATATAGCGGGTAAATTCCTCCGGCGTGCTGCCCACCAGGTCGGCGCCGTCGCTCGCCAGCCGCGCCTTGATCTCGGGCTGCTGCAGGACGCGGGTGGTATCGCCGTGCAGCCGGGTGATGATGTCCCTGGGCGTCCGGGCGGGCGCCAGCACGCCGTACCACTGCACCGATTCGAAACCGGGAAGTCCCGCTTCCGCGACCGTGGGAATGTCGGGCACTATGGGACTGCGCGCCGCGCTGGTAATGCCCAGCGGGCGCAGGCGCCCGGCCCTGATCTGCGGCATGCCGGTCAGGATCGTGGCTGCCATGGTCGCGACCTGCCCGGCGACCATGTCGATCATGGCGGGACCCGTGCCCTTGTACGGAATGTGCACCATCTTGAGCTTGGCCATGGAGAGGAACAACTCCATCGTCATGTGCGGGTAGGTGCCGGTGCCCGCCGACGCGTAGTTGAGCTGCCCCTGACGCGCGCGCGCGAACGCGATCAGTTCCTTCACCGTCTTCACCGGGACTGACGGGTGAACGACGATGATGCTGGCCGACGAAATCGCCTGCGTGATCGGCGCGAAGTCGCGCTGGGGATCGTAAGGGACTTTCTTGTAGAGCGCCGAGTTGATCGCCAGCGTGGACAGGCCCATCAGGAGCGTGTAGCCGTCGGGCGGCGATTTCGCCGCGACCTCGATTCCGATCATGGTGCCCGCGCCGGGCCGGTTGTCGATGACGACCTGCTGGCCCAGGCGCTTCGAGAGCTCGGGCGCGATGATGCGGGCGACGATGTCGGTCCCGCCGCCGGCCGACGACGGCACCACCATTCGCACCGGCTTGCTGGGATAGCCGGCTTGGGCGAAAGCAGCACCCGCGGCGGCCGCGGCGAGCGCCATGAACACGAGACGCACAGCGTCGATTGGTTTCATCGGCATCCTCCTCCTATTTATTGGTAACGTATATCATACGGCACGCGTCTCGATACGCAGAAGCGTGAGTCGTGATTCATGATTGGAGGTCCCTCGTCCCGGCCGGTCGCGCCGGCCGGTCAAGGGAATCCCGGTCAAGGGGTCGATTCACGACTCACGAATCACGCATCGACCGGAGGTGCGGCAATGAGCGGGCAACTCGAGGGCAAGGTCGCACTCATCACCGGGGCGGTGCGCCGCAACGGGCGCGCCACCGCGCACGCGCTGGCGCGCGAGGGCGCCGCGGTGGTGATCAACTCCCGCCGGTCGCGGGACGAGGCGGAGGGGGTGCGGGCGGAAATCGAGCGCATCGGCCGGCACGCCCTGGTCTGCATGGCCGACGTCACCGATGAGAACGCGGTGCGCGGCATGTTTGACGAGATCGCCGCGCGCTTCGGGCGCGTGGACATCCTGGTCAACAACGCCGCGGACCGCGGCATCGTGCCCTTCACCGAGATGACGACCGCCGAGTGGCGCCACATCGTGGATATCGTCCTCGACGGCTCGTTTTTCTGCTCGCGCACGGCGATTCCCTACATGCTGAAGAACGGCTGGGGGCGCATCGTCAACGTGAGCGGCTTGAGCCACCACGCGCCGAACTACATGGGGCGCGTGCACGTGAGCACCGCGAAAGCGGGGCTGGAGGGGTTCACGCGCGGGCTTGCCGCCGAGTTCGCGAAGCACAACATCACGGTCAATTGCGTGTGTCCGGGCCGCATCGGCGGCGAGCGCTCCGCGACTTCCTCCGAAATGCCCGATCCCACCATGGTCCCGCCGGTCGGCCACCTGGGCGTTCCCCAGGACATCGCGGGGGCCGTGCATTTCCTGTGCCTCCCCGGCTCGGGCTTCATCACCGGCCACACCTTGCACGTCAACGGCGGCCAGTTCCTGCCGTGAACCCAAATCCCCCCGACATATTCATGTCTCCCCCCTTTGACAAAGGGGGGTAGGGGGCGCGTCGAGGGGTGGAAGAGGGGCCCCAACATTCTTCTGTTGGGGATCTGACCCCCGGTGGCGCGCATGGCGGCCGACTCGATTCCGGTGAAAGTTTGAGATGACATTTCGGAGGCCGCGGGTGACATCCCGTATCATGTTCAAAGTTTCAAGTTCCAATTTCAAAGTCAAACCTTGAACCTTGAACCTTGAACCTTGAACCTTGAACCTGGAACTGGATTTTCGTCACCAGTATTCGTCGCCAGTCACACGTTTGTGGAATGAGGAGGAGACACGGATGCGAATTCCGTACAGATTCCTGCTGGTGCTGCTGCTGAGCGTGCTGCCGCTGGCGGCCCAGGCGCAGCAGGCCAAACCCACCGGCTTTCCTGATGCGCCCGGCAGGGATCTGCTGCTGGGCCGGTGCTTCCAGTGCCACGGCGACGGCATGTGGCGCGACCACCGCCAGGACCGCAGGGGGTGGGAGGGCGCGCTCTACCGCATGGTGGGGCGGGGCGCGCTCTGGACCGAGGAAGAGATCAACACGATGGCCGGCTACCTCGCCGCGGTCTACGGCCCGCAGGCCGGCAAAGCCACTAGGTAGACGCAGGATTCCAACGGAGACATCCATGAGAGAGCTGGTAGCGCGGTACCTGTCACATTCGATCTCCCGGCGCGATTTCCTGAAAGGCTTGACCGTCGCCGGCGTTTCGCTTGCCGCGGCGAAATCGGTCCTCGAATCGCTGGTTCCCCTCGCGCACGCCCAGGCGTCGCCCGGCGCGGCAGCCAGCGGCGTCAAGGTGTTTCAGGGAACCGGCGGGGAATGTTTCGCCGAGCAGCTCGTTGCATCGGGCGTCAAGTACGTGTTCGGCAATTCAGCGAGCGAGGACGCCGAGTTCTACGAAGCATTGGTTGACCGGCCGCAGTTGAAGTACATCCTGGCGCCGCACGAAGGACCGGGCGCGGCGATGGCCGCGGGCTACGTGAAGGCCTCGGGCGAGCCGACTATCGTGATGCAGGCGGCGGTCGTCGGCCTGATGAACGCCATGGGGCAGATGTACAACGCCCACAAGGAGCAGACGCCGCTGGTGTTCTATAGCTACCGCACCGACCAGACCCGCCGCGCCGGGCGCGACGGTTTCGAGGAGGTCGCGAACCAGGAAAATATCGTAGCGCCGCTCACCAAGTACGCCTGGCTCGCGCGCCGCGCGGACATGATCCCCGAGACGCTGCGGCGCGCCTTCAAGGCTGCGTGGACGCCGCCTTACGGCCCCACCTACGCTTCCTGGCACTCGGACCTCAACGACGAGAAAGGGGTCCGCACCGAAATTATCGCTCAGGAGAAAGTGGACCCGCGCATGCGCGTGCGGCCCAACCCGGCGGAGGTGGAGCGCGCGGCAAGACTGCTGGTCGAGGCGAAGATGCCTCTGATGATCGTCGGCGACGAGCTCTATCACACCCGATCCGTGGCGAAGGCCGTGAAGCTCGCCGAGCTCCTCGGCATGCCGGTGGCCCAGGCGCGGCAGATGTTCGCCAATTTTCCGCAAGCGCATCCTCTATGGGTGGGCGGCCTGCCGGTGGCGAGGATCAACTCGCTGATTTTTCCGAAGGAACCGGACGTCGTCATCAACGTCGGCAACAAGCTCCAGCACCAGTCCCCCGCGCCGATTGTGGGCCGCAACGTGAAGTTCATCGATCTGCGGATAGACAGCGTGAGCATGGGCAACGTGATCGCGACGGACGTCCCGCTCGTCGCGGACGTGGCCCACGGGCTCGACGATCTCACCGCCGCCGTCGAAGGACTCATGACACCGGCGCTCCAGGAGAAGGCGGCGGAGCGCGCGCAGGAAGTCCGGCGTTTCAGCCAGCAGGCGTCAGCCATGCGGGCGCTGGTGACGAAGAACCCGGACTGGAACCGCAACCCGATGCTCGCCGACCGCGTCACTTGGGAAATCGCCCAGTTTGCCGACAAAGACGCGATCATCGTCCACGAAGCGGGGTCGGTGAATCTCCACAGCTTCGGCTTCAATCCGCTGGGCGGGCGCGAGCTGTTCTTCTATTACGGCGCGCATCTCGGCTCGGGCGTCGGTACCGCCGCCGGCGTGAAGCTCGCCCGCCCCAACCAGCAGGTGATCTGCCTGGTCGGAGATGGCTCGTTCATCTTCGGCCCCACCGCGCTCTGGAACATGGCGCGCCTGGAGCTGCCGGTGATCACCGTCGTCTACAACAATCACGCCTACTCCGGCCCCCACAGCCGCGTCATCGACAAGACGGCGGGCGGGCGCATGGTGCAGAGCGGACAGTTCTATCACGACTATCTCGGCAGCCCGGACATGAACATGGCGCACATCGCCAAGGGCTTCGGGGTGGACGGTGAGGTTGTGGAGTCGGCGGCCCAATTGAAAGCGGCGCTCGCGCGCGCGCGCAAGGCGACGGTGGAAGGCAGGCCCTACCTGATCGACGCGCAGGTGGCGCGCGTCGGTGTGGCGTGGGCGGAGAAGCCGTGGATCCCGCCGATCCGCATCGCCCAGGAGCGGACGAGGAAGGTCTGAGGCCTCTCAGCGTGACGAGTGACGAGTGTCGGGTGTCGAGTGACGAAGAAAGTTGGCAGTTGGCAGCCCAAACCCAGTTGGCAGCCGTCAGTTTTCAGCCGTCAGCAGTCAGCAAGCAGCAACTGCAAACTGTCAACTGCAAACTGCCAACTGATTCCTGCAAACTGCAAACTGCAAACTGCTTTATCCCTCATCCCACCGCCCTCCCCCCTCAAACCAAGAACATTTGCTGCCCGCCGTCCACGTAGATCAGCTGGCCGCTGATCATCCTCGAGCCGGGGCCGCACAGAAAGCGCACCGTGTCTGCAATTTCCTCCGGCTCGACGCGGCGCCCGAGAGGCACGTTGGACACATCCGGACGCGCCGAGCGGTCGGCCGCACGCGCGGTGTTCATCTGGCCCGGGGCGACGCAATTCACCCGTATGTTGTGCTCCCCGAGTTCTTTCGCGAGCGCTCGCGTCATGCCGTAAAGCCCGAACTTGCCGACCGATCCGTGCACCCTGCGCTTCGAGCCGGAGAGCGCCGTCATGCCACCGATCGTCACGATCGCCCCGCCACCGGCCTTGATGAGGTGCGGCAGGCAGGCCTTGACGCAATGGAACGAGCCGTCGAGCGTGACTGCGGTGAGGCTCTTCCATTCGTCGAAGCTCATGTCGATGAACGGCGTCTCCTTCCGCACCGAGGCGTTCAACACGAGGATGTCCAGGCGGCCGAAGCGCTTGAGGATGCCATCGACCATCCCGTTCACCGCCTTCGCATCGACGATGTCGGCCATGAACGCCTCGGCCTGGCCGCCCGCTCCGCGGATTTCCTGCGCGACCTTGTTGGCGTCCTCGCGGGAGCTGCGCGCGTTGACCGCGACCGCGGCCCCGCCGGCCGCGAGCGCCAGCGCGATGGCGCGCCCGATGTTGCGCGAAGCCCCGGTGACGAGCGCCACCTTGCCCGTTAGTTCAGTTGTTGTCGTCATTCACTCCTCCCTGAATGCAAAGAATTGGCCGCAGATTAACGCAGATTAACGCAGATGAAAATCAAGAAATGGACAGGATTCACAAGATTAACAGGATTAGATCAAAACAAGGACCAAGAGGGTCCGCTACTTGTTTGAATCTTGTCAATCCTGTTAATCCTGTCTATTTTCGCTTTACTCTTATCGGCGTTCATCCCGTTCCAATGACCTCCGCCAACTCCTAATGATTGATATTCAACCACACGCCTGGAAGACGGACATTGGAACGGGATTCATCGGCGGCTCAAGCGGTTTTGGGTTACGATTCGCGGGAGGCGAGGAGGAATGCAATGAATGTCTTGTGCAAAATCCTTTGTGTTATTGCGGCGGTAATGCTCGCT
>JBGQGU010000124.1:0-8096 GCA_041497655.1 Gammaproteobacteria bacterium | reverse complement strand
GTCGCGTGCCACCGCAAGGACGACAAACACAAAGGCTCGCTCGGCGATTCGTGCGGCAACTGCCATACCGACCGCAACTGGAAAGACACCTCATTCGATCACGGCAAGACCCGCTTTCCGCTGCTCGACAGCCACGCCAAGGTGAAGTGCGAGGACTGCCATCGCGATGCCGATTACAAGCGCACGCCGATGGACTGCTACGGCTGCCACAAGAAGGACGACGAGCACGAAGGTCAGGAAGGCACGAAGTGCGAGAGCTGCCACGACGCCGCGACCTGGAAGAAGGCGCGCTTCGACCACGGGCGGGCGCGCTTTCCGCTGCTCGGTGGGCACCTCGTGGTCGCGTGCGCCAAGTGCCACGCCACCCCGCGCTACAAGGACGCCAAGATCGACTGCTACGCCTGCCACGATCGGGACGACGTGCACAAGCGGCGTCTCGGCACGCGCTGCGAATCCTGTCACAACGCGCGCTCCTGGAAGAGCTGGGACTTCAACCACGACCGGCAGACCCAGTTCCCGCTCGACGGGGCGCACCGGAAGATCGACTGCCACGCCTGCCATCGGCTGCCGGTGGACAAGAGGGCGACGCTTCCGACCAGTTGCGTGAGCTGCCACGGGGCCGAGGACGTGCACGACGGCGCTTTCGGGAGGCAGTGCGAAAGATGCCACGTCACCGAGTCATTCAAGCGCATCAAGCAGAGAGTTGGCATGAGCGGCATAGCCGGCCTTCTTGTCCGCGCCTGCGAAACCCCGGCATCGCGTGTGCTGGTGGTCTGCGGGGAGTTGGCGGGCCGGCGCGACAACCACTGGGAATATTGACATGACCCCTAACCTTTACCGCGTTGAACGGGCGCGCACGATACTGCTCGCGCTGCTGGCAGTCGTCCTGGCTTTCCTGTCCGGGCTCGCGGCGAATCCTGTCCGCGCGCAGGCGCCGGGCAGTTTTGACCATCTGCGCACCGGCTTCCCGCTGACCGGCGCGCACCAGGTCGCGCGCTGCGAGTCCTGCCACGTCAGGGGCGTTTTCAAAGGCACGCCCCGGCAGTGTGCGTCGTGCCACACGTCGGTGAGCAGGGTCCCGGCCGTAATCATGCCGCAGAACCACATGCCGGTGACGCAGCCCTGCGAGGCCTGCCACACCACCTCTTCGTTCGCGGGCGCCCGCTTCAGCCACGTCGGCATCCAGCCTGGAACGTGCGCAACGTGCCACAACGGAAACCGGGCGACTGGAAAGCCTGCGGGCCACGTCGTCACAACGGCTTCCTGCGACACGTGCCACCGGACATCGTCCTATAAGCCGGCATTCTTCAATCACGCCAGCGTTGCGCCGAGGGCGTGCGCCAGTTGCCACAACGGCACCAGCGCCAGGGGCAAGACCGCGAATCACGTTACCACCACTGCATCTTGCGACACCTGCCATCGCACCACCGGCTGGATCCCGGCGACGTTCAGCCACACCGGCGTCGCTGCCGGCACCTGCGCCAGCTGCCATAACGGCACCAGCGCCAGGGGGAAGACCGCGAATCACGTCGCCACCACTGCATCCTGCGACACCTGCCATCGCACCACCGCCTGGATCCCGGCGACGTTCAGCCACACCGGCGTCGTCCCCGGTACCTGCGCCAGCTGTCACAACGGCACCAGCGCGAAGGGCAAGCCGGCGAACCACGTGCCGACCACGGCGTCCTGCGACACCTGCCACCGCACCACCGCCTGGATCCCGGCGACGTTCAGCCACACCGGCGTCGTCCCCGGTACCTGCGCCAGCTGTCACAACGGCACCAGCGCGACAGGCAAGCCGGCGACCCACTTGACCACCACCGCGTCTTGCGACGCATGCCACCGCACTACCGCCTGGATCCCGGCGACCTTCAGCCATACCGGCGTTGCTGCCGGCAGTTGCCTCACTTGCCACTCCAGCACAGTCAAGCCCTCGACCCACATGCTGACCAGCAGGTCCTGCGACGCATGCCACACGACCACTGCCTGGCTGCCGGCGCGGCCGTACACGCACCAGTCTCCGTTCTACAAGCCCCACAACTCGGGCGTCACTTGCAGGAGCTGCCACACGTCGAACAGCGAGGCAGCCACCTGGTCGTCCGCTGCCTACAAACCGGACTGCGCCGGTTGCCACGCCGCGCGCTTCAAGCCCGGTTCGCACAAGAAGGTCGACTCGCCGCAGATCCTCTACACCGTGAGCGAGCTGAGGAATTGCTCGGGCAGCTGCCACACTTACACCAACAGCACCTTTACCACGATTCTGAGATCCAGAACTGGCCAGCACCGCTCCACCGACGGCGGTTTTTAATTCGATGTCTCCAGAAACCGTCAGATCGACCGAATGCCCTGGCGAGCGCTGATCGGAAGAATCGCCTTCCTGCTGCTGATGCTTCCCGCCGCGCTGTTTCCTGGCGCGGCCGGCGCGGAGTTGCTCGACGAGCTTACGGTCTTTCCGGAGCGCGCCGACGCGGTCGTCCGCGTCACCCTCAGCGCGCGCGTCCAGTACCTGCGGCACACGATCATCGGCGACCGCCGCGTCGATATCTTCTTTCAGATCCTGGACGCGGACCGCTCGACGGTGACGGAAACCCGCCGCATCGCCGCCACCCCGTCGTTCCCGGGGGTGGAGGTGACGTACCCGCTGCAGCCGCGTATGCAGCCACAACGGCTGACCGTGGAGTTCAGCGCGCGCGCTCCGATTCGGGTGCGGCCGGGAGGAAGCCGTGCCATTGACGTTATCATCCCGGACGCTGGCCGGCTCCTCGCGCGCGCGCCCGCAGCGGCGGTCGAGGCGGGACCGGAATCGCAGGCCCGATTCGTGATCAGGCTCGAGTCGTTTCCCACGACCGCCGACATGAGCCGCGCCAGGCCGGTCCCGGGCGAGTTTTCGAACTACGAAGTGATGACGTCGGAGGCCAGGCGCGAGGGCAGAATCGAGTACGACATCCTGCTCGGCTATTTCGCGACCGCGGAGGCGGCGGAGCGGGCTCACCGGCGGCTCCTCCAGGTCTTCCCTCTCGCCGAGATCATCGACCTCGGCGAGCGGGCTCCAGAGCCGGCCCAGGCTGCCGTCGGCCCGCCCCCGCCCGTCCCGGCGTCCCTGCCGCCGGTGGCGATCGCGCCGCCCTCGGTGGCCGCGCCGCCCGCGAAGCCCGTGCCTCCCGAGGTGACTGTGCCGGCTGCCCCGCCGGTGCCGCCAGCAGCACCCGCCCCGGCAAAGGTGGTGGAGCTGCCGCCCGCCACTGCTGCTCTTGCTGCCCCCACCGAGGTCGATGACCGCGCCGCGAAGCTGATGGCAGGCGCTCGCGCGGCGTTGGATGCGGGCAACGACAAGGCCGCAACCGAGCAGCTGAACCAGGTCCTGATGCTCCCGCCGAACCATTACTCGCAGGACGCGCAGGAGCTGGTCGGGCTCGCGCGGGAGCGCAGCGGCGAGACTGCAAAAGCACGCGCGGAGTATGAGCTGTACCTGCGGCTGTTCCCCGACGGCGAAGGCGCCGCGCGCGTGCGCGCACGCCTGGCGGCGCTGGGGGCTCCCGGCGCGCCCACGGCGCCGCGCCCCGATCGCGCGCCGCTGCAAGCGGTCAGCGGCACCTTCTCGCAGTATTACTACGGCGGGAGGACGAAGGTCGACACCGCATTCAATACGCCGACGACCGTGGACCGCTCGTCGTTTAACGCGACCGACCAATCGTCCCTCGTCACCAATCTGGACTTGACGCTGCGCAACCGTACCGCCACCTCGGATTCAAGGTTTGTCGTCCGCGACACCGACAGCCATAACTTTCTCTCGACCCAGAGCAGCTATAACCGCCTCAACGCCGCCTATTACGATTACCGCGGGTTGCAGAATTCGTTTAGTGCCCGCGTCGGACGGCAGACGGGAGTGTCGGGCGGGCTGCCGAACCGGTTCGACGGAGCGATCGCCGGCGTCGGCATCGCGAACAAGTGGCGCCTGAACGCCGCGGCCGGAGTGCCGGTCGAGTATCCGTCGATCGACTCGGAGCGGAAGTTCTGGGCCACCAACCTCGAGTACGAAAACCTGGGCAACGCCTGGAGCGGAAATTTTTTCTACGTCGATCAGGTTACGGACGGGCTTCTCGACCGCCGGGCGGTCGGCACAGAAGTGCGTTACTTCGACGCCAGCACGTCGCTATTCTCGCTGCTCGATTACGATACCAGCTACAAGGAATGGAACGTCACGATGCTGCAGGCGACATGGCAGACGGAGGGGCGCACCACCCTGAACCTGCTTTACGACCGCCGCAAGGCGCCCCCCCTCACCACTACCAACGCGATATTCGGGCAGGGGACGACGTCGATCGCAACACTGCGCCAAACGCTCACGGCCGAGCAGATCCGCCAGCAGGCGCGCGACGTGACCGCGACCGCGACGCAGGCGCTGCTCGGCGTCACGACGCCAGTCAGTCCGCGCTGGCAGGTCGGCGCCGATGCGCGACTGACGAACGTCGGCGCGCTGCCCGCGGTCGTGGTGAACGGCATCCCGATACCCGCGCAGCCTGCAACCGGGAATATCTACAGCTACGACGTCCAGGCCATCGGCACGAACCTGTATTCGAGCCGGGACACGAACGTGTTCAGCGTCACCTACGTGGACGCGCCCACGCAACAGGGCTACCAGCTTGCGTACAACCTCTCGCTCTTCCAAGGCAGGTGGACGGTCGAGCCGTCACTCAGGTACTACTCGCAGAAGGACACGCAGGACGTGAAGCTCGACCGCTGGACGCCCGGCCTGCGCCTCACCTACCGCGTGCGGGAGAACGTGGCCCTGGAATCCGAGTTCAACTGGGAGAAAACCCGGACGGTCGGCCCGGCCTCGCGGGACGATACCAGCCGGGGGTTCTTTTACATCGGCTATCGCTGGGATTTCTGACGCGCGCGCATCCTTCCTCGCATCATCAGACTCGCCCCTGCCGGGCCCGTCTCTGCCGTTGCCGCGGTGTCATTCCGACACCTCCTCACTCCCTTACCGCATCACCGGGTCACTCCATGGAGATGCCCGCTTCACGAATCACCTTGCCAATGCGCGCGAGCTCGTCCTTGATGTGAGCGGCAAATTCCTCGGGCGAGCTGCCGATCACGAGCACGGCCTCGGCGGTCAGCTTCGAGGCAATCTCCGGCGACTTGATCGCGGCCGCGGTCTCGCGGCTCAGGCTGTCGATGATCGCCCGCGGCGTCCCCGCCGGCACAACGAACCCGTACCACGATCCTGCCTGGTAGCCGGGAACGCCAGAATCGGCGATGGTCGGTATATCCCCGATCGCGGGTACGCGCTGCAACGCACCGAGCCCGAGCGCCCGCAGCCGGCCTGAGCGGGTGTGGGGCAGCAGCGCAGCGGCGGCGTTGAAGATGACTTGCACCTGTCCGCTCAGCAGGTCGTTGAATGCCAGTCCAATGCCCTTGTAGGGCACATGCTGCATCCGGGTCCCAGTCATCGACTTGAACAGCTCCGCGGCGAGCTGGGCGGAGCTGCCGTGTCCGCTCGAGGCGAAGTTGATCTCGCCCGGCCGCGCCCTGGCAAGCGCGATGAACTGCTTCACCGAGCCCACCGGCAGCGACGGGTGCACCGCGAGCAATGTGGGCGCGGTTGCCATCAGGCACACGGGGTCGAAGTCCCGCACCGGGTCGTAGGGCACGCTCTTCTGCAGGTTCGGATTGATCGCGTGCGTCGCGACCCCCGCGAGAAACAGCGTGTAGCCGTCGGGCGGCGACTTCGCCGCCAACTCGGCGCCGATCATGCCGCCCGCGCCGGGACGGTTCTCGACCACGAATTGCCGGCCGAAAGCCGCGGAGAGCTTCTGCGCGACCAGGCGCGAAATGACATCGTTGCCGCCGCCGGGAACAAATCCGACGATGACACGGACCGGCTTCACAGGGTAGCCCTGCGCCGCGATACCGCCGCAAGCGAGCGACGCCAGCACGGCGAGCAATATCCTGCGACTCATTTCCAACTTCGGCTGAACAGCATGAGTTGTGATTCGTGAGTCGCGGGTCTACAGGATTGCCGTTTCTAGACTCCCTCGACGACCCGCAGCTCCCGCTCCACCGCGTCCTTCCCCAGCGCCTTCAGGGCCGCCTGGTAGCCGGGACTGTCGTGCGCGGCGATCGCTTTCTCCAGGCTCTCGAACTCGATCATCACCGTGCGCTGGTTGAGGCCCGCCTCGTAGACCCTCGCGGGCATCCCGCGGACGAGAAAGCGCCCGCCCGCGGCCTGGATCGCCGGGCCGGCCAGCTTCGCGTAAGCCGCCAGCGTGTCGGGGTTTTTGACCGATCGATAAAACGCAATCCAATATGCTTTTGCCATCAGGCCTCTCCTCAAGAGCGTAAATCGTGTTTCGTGACTCGCTATTCGGCAATGGGCAATGGGCGAACAGCGCAAGGGGCTCTACCCATCGCTCATCACTCATCACTCGCTCTTCAGGCTAATATGCCGGTTCATGTGGCGTCAACAATCCGCATGGGGGGAGAAGTGAGGCCTGGTCGCGGTACCCGTCATGCATTGGCGATCGCCGCCGCGTGCGCGCTCGCAGCGCCTGCCGCGGCACAGACCACTTCGACAGCCTCAGGACCGGGCTGGCCCGCTCGCCCGGTGCGGATGATCGTTCCCTACGCCCCGGGCGGCGGCATCGACACCGTGGCGCGCGTGCTGGCGCAGAAGCTGACCGAGCAGGTCGGCGGTTCGTTCGTGGTCGAAAACCGCCCCGGCGGCGCCGGCGTCCTCGGCGCCGAGCTCGTGGCGCGGGCGGCGCCCGACGGCCACACGTTGCTGGCATCGTCGACGGAGTTCGCCATCAATCCCAGCATCCGTCCCAAGCTGCCATACGACCCGTTCAAGGATTTCACGCACATTTCGCAACTCGCCTCGGTTCAGTTCATCCTGGGGAGCCACCCCTCGGTGCCGGTCAGGAACGTCAAGGAACTCGTCGCGCTGGCGAAGGCCCGGCCCGGCCAGTTGACCTACGGCTCCTCCGGAGCGGGCGGCGGCCCTCATCTCGCCGGCGAGCTGCTCCAGTCGATGGCGGGTATCCGCTGGACGCACGTACCGTTCAAGGGGGCGGCGCCCGCGTCCATCGCGGTCATCAGTGGCGAAATCGACTTCGCATTCGGCGCCACCATCGGGCTGCTCGAAAACGTGCGGGCCGGCAAGCTGCGCGCCGTCGCCGTCACCGGGCTGAAGCGCTTCAGCGGGCTGCCGGACGTGCCGACCGTCGCCGAATCGGGTATTCCGGGATATAGCGCGACGGGCTGGTACGGCTTCTACGCACCTGCCGGCGCTTCACCGGAGCTCGTGCGCCGGCTCTACAACGAGGCGACGCGGGCGCTGGGCGCAGCGGACGTGAAGGACAGGCTCGCGCGGAGCGGCAACGAGTACGTCATGAGTCCGCCCGAGGAATTCACCGGCTTCATCCGCGCCGAGATTGCCAAGTGGACGAAGGTGGTCAGGGAAGCGAACATACGCATCGAGTGACCATGCCCAATATCACGATGCTCGATATCGAGGAGCTGAGGCAGACCAAGCTCAGGCCCTATATCGACAAATGCCTCGAGAACCGCGCGCCGGACCCGGGCTTCCACGCGATGATGGGGCACAACCTGGACCTGTGCGAGGCGATGTTCGTCGCCTGGGACACGATCTTCAACACCGGCCGCGTCAGCCACAAGCTGAAGGAGATCATCCGGGTGCAGCTCTCCCGCATGGCCTCCTGCGTCTACTGAGGGAACGTCCGGTCCGCTTCGGCGAAGCGGCAGGGCCTGAAGGAGGATGACATAGACGAGGGCATCGCCCGCTACGAGGCGAGCCCCCGCTTCACCGACGCCGAAAAGCTCGCACTGCGCTACAGCGAGCTGATGGCCCTCAACCCCGACCGGATCGGGCGTGAGTTCTACGATGAGCTGCGGCGAAATTACTCCGAGGAGGAGATCGTCGAGCTCGGCGCCTTCATCGGCTTCAACATCGGCTACCACACCTTCTTCGGCACGTTGAAGTTCTATCCCATGTTCTCGCCCGACGGACGGCTGGTGAGCCAGGAGGAATCGGCGCGCCTCTACGGCGCGGCGCCCGCCTCGCTTGCCGG
>JBGQGU010000123.1:0-8121 GCA_041497655.1 Gammaproteobacteria bacterium | reverse complement strand
GACGGTGATGTCGATGTTGACGATATCACCGCTGCGCAGTTTCTTGTCCCCGGGCACGCCGTGACATACCACGTGGTTCACGGAAGTGCAGATCGACCGCGGGAACGGCTGGTATCCGGGCGGGGCGTAATTGAGAGGGGCGGGGGTCGCCTGCTGCACCCCGGCGATGTAATCGTGGCACAGCCGGTCGAGTTCGCCTGTGGTCGCGCCCGCCATGACGTGTGGAGAGATGAAGTCGAGCACGTCGGCGGCCAGACGCCCTGCTACGCGCATCTTTTCGATTTCGTCCGGGGTCTTGATGCTGACGGCCATGGAGCTGTGCCGCGCGCTGCGTGCCGCGGCGGCGGAGGGATGGAAGAACTGGTTTTTCAAGGACAGCGGATTGTAGTCCAGAATCCGGCGCCGTGCACAGGTGGCCGTTTCGCTTGAGGGATCGCCATTTTCAGTGATAAAATCGCAACTTAGCTGTGTTCGGCCCCAAGTCTAACGGGCGCCGGATTTAATTCGCACATCTGCCATCTAGTGAGGGTGGCCCTTGCAGGCGAGGGCCCCGCGGCGGATGGAGGCTCAACCCTTACCGGAGACACGAAACATGTCGGTCACGATGCGTGAAATGCTCGAAGCCGGGGTCCACTTCGGGCATCAAACCCGCTACTGGAACCCGCGGATGGCGCCGTACATATTCGGCCATCGCAACAGGATCCACATCGTCAACCTCGAGAAGACGATGGAAAAGTACCTGGAGGCGCTGAAGTTCGTGCGCCGGCTCACCGCCAACAAGGGCACCGTTCTCTTCGTCGGCACCAAGCGCCAGGCGCGCGAAATCATCAAGGAAGAGGCCGTGCGCTGCGGCACCCCGTATGTCGATTACCGGTGGCTGGGCGGCATGCTGACCAACTACAAGACGGTCAAGCAGTCCATCAAGCGGCTGAAGGACATCGAAGCCATGGCGCGAGACGGGACGCTCGACAAGCTGCCGAAAAAGGAGGCGCTGCGTTACCAGCGCGAGATCGTCAAGTTCGACCGCAGCCTGGGCGGCATCAAGGACATGAACGGGCTGCCGGACGCGCTATTCGTGATCGACGTCGGCTATCAGAAGGGCGCCGTGGCGGAAGCCACCAAGCTCGGCATCCCGGTCATCGGCGTGGTGGACACCAATCATTCACCCGAAGGCGTGGCCTACGTGATTCCCGGCAACGACGACTCGAGCCGCGCGATCCGCCTCTACGTGCGCGGTGTCGCCGACGCGGTGCTCGAAGGCCGCCAGGACAGCCTCAAGGAAGTGACCCGCGGTGGTGACGAATTCGTCGAGGTCGAGGAAGCCGAGGAAGCGTGACGCGGAATTCTGGCGCCGTAACGGGGGCGCGAGCCCCCTTTTTTTAAGCAGGAGTTTGTCGGACTTAGGCCCGACAAACTCCTAATGCAAAACCGGCGCCAGGAAAATTGCAAGAGAAGATGACGGATATGCGATTTCACTCTCGACTTTCTTCACATTCGACCGCTTCGGCTGGGTTTCTTTCTGAATGGTCGGCCGGTTTTGCTTTTAGCAGCCTGTCGGGACTACTTGGTCCGACAGGCTGCTAGGGGGACGGGAAATGGCGGAAATCACCGCGGGCATGGTCAAAGCACTGCGCGAGAAGACGGATGCGCCGATGATGGAGTGCAAGAAAGCGCTCGCCGAGGCCGGTGGCGACATGACAAAGGCCGAGGACATCCTGCGCATCAAGCTCGGCAACAAGGCGAGCAGGGCGGCTTCCCGGATCGCCGCGGAGGGCGTGGTGGCGGCCCATGTCGCAGCCGATGGCAGGAGTGGCGCTCTGGTCGAAGTGAACTGCGAGACCGATTTCGTGGCCAAGAACGGGGAGTTCCTCGCCTTGGCAGGGGCGATCGCGGAGTTGGTCGCATCCCGGAACCCCGCCACTGTGGAGGCGCTGGCCGAGCTGCCGTTCAAGGGCTCGACGGTGGAAGAGGCCCGTAAGGCGCTCGTCGGGAAGATCGGCGAGAACCTGGCGATCCGCCGCTTCGTCCGCATGACGGCGCAGGGGAGGCTTGCGGTCTACATCCACGGCGGGGCCAAGATCGGCGTGATGGCGGACGTCGTCGGCGGCGACGACGCGCTCGCCAAGGACATCGCCATGCATATCGCCGCAGCCAAGCCCGTGGCGCTTTCGGCGGCCGCGGTCCCGGCCGAGCTGGTGCAGAAGGAACGCGGCATCGCCGCCGCCAAGGCGGCGGAGTCGGGCAAGCCCGCCAGCATCGTCGAGAAAATGGTGGACGGCGCGGTACAGAAATTCCTCAAGGACGTGACGCTGCTCGGTCAGCCTTTTGTCAAGAACGACAAGCAGAGTATCGAGCAGCTGCTGAAGTCGAAGGGTGCAGCGGTCGCCGGGTTCGCCCTCTACGTCGTGGGCGAGGGTCTGGAGAAGCGCAAGGACAATTTCGTCTCCGAAGTCATGGCGCAAATCGGCCAGACCGCGTGAGCACCGCGTCCCGGTCAGCCGCCCGGTCCACTCCCCCCTGCCCCGAGGGCAACATGCCGCAGACGCCCGCCTACAAGCGCATCCTGCTCAAGCTCTCCGGCGAGGCGTTGATGGGGGAGGACCACTACGGCATTAACCGCGGGACCGTCGACCGCATCGTGGGGGAGATCGCCGAGGTCGTGAATCTCGGCGTGGAGGTGGCGGTCGTCATCGGTGGCGGCAACATCTTCCGCGGCTTCGCGCCGGCGGCCTCCCACATGGATCGCGCGACTGCGGACTACATGGGCATGCTGGCGACGGTGATGAACGCGCTGGCGCTGCAGGACGCGATGCGCCGCGTCAGCCTCGTGAGCAGGGTCCAGTCCGCTCTCAACATCGAGCAGGTCGTCGAACCCTACATACGGGGCAAGGCGATGCGCTATCTGGAGGAGGGAAAGGTGGTCATCTTCGCCGGGGGCACCGGCAACCCGTTTTTCACGACCGACACGGCGGCCGCGTTGCGCGGCATGGAGATGAACGTCGATCTCGTGCTCAAGGCGACCAAGGTGGACGGGGTCTATACGGACGATCCCAAGACCCACCCCGACGCGATGCGCTACCAGCGCCTCACCTTCGACGAGGCCATCATCAAGAATCTCAAGGTGATGGATGCCACCGCGCTGACGCTGTGCCGCGACCAGAAGCTGCCGATCAACGTCTTCAGCATTTTCAAGCCGGCGGCGCTCAAGCGCATCGTCCTGGGCGAGGACGAGGGAACTTTCCTGCATAATTGACAGTACGCACTGAATTGACGGGGGGTGGACCATGATTGCCGACGTCAAGAAGACCGCGGAGCAGAAGATGCGGAAAACGGTGGAGGCGCTGAAGACCGACCTGGCGAAGGTTCGCACCGGCCGCGCTCACACCGGCCTGCTCGATCACATTATGGTGGACTACTACGGCACGCCGACCCCGGTTCCCCAAGTGGGCAACGTGACGCTCCTCGACGCGAGGACGATCGCCGTGAGCCCGTGGGATAAGAAGATGGCGCCCGCGATCGACAAGGCGATACGCGATTCCGACCTCGGCCTCAACCCGGCGACGAGCGGCGAGACGGTCAGAGTGCCGATGCCGGCCCTGACCGAGGAGCGCCGCAAGGATCTGATCAAGGTGGTGCGCCACGAAGGCGAGAACGCCCGCGTGGCGGTGCGTAACGTGCGCCGCGACGCCATCCACCACCTCAAGGAACTGCTGAAGCAGAAGAAGGTCGCGGAGGACGAGGAGCGCCGGGCGCAGGACGATATCCAGAAGCTCACCGACCGCTCGATCGCCGACATCGACAAGCTCCTGCAGCAGAAAGAAGCCGACCTGATGGCGGTGTGATGACGCCATTCACCAGCTCCACGCTCGAGATCCCCCGCGCGCGGCGCATTCCGCGCCACATCGCCGTCATCATGGACGGCAACGGGAGGTGGGCCAAGCAGCGCCACCTGCCGCGGGTGGCGGGACACCGGCGGGGCCTGAAGGCAGTGCGCAGCGTCGTGCGCGCGTGCGCGGAGCGGAGCGTGGGATACCTCACTCTGTTCGCGTTCTCGAGCGAGAACTGGCGGCGTCCCGCGGAGGAGGTCAGTTTCCTCATGCAGCTGTTCGGGATGGCACTCGAGCAGGAGGTCGGAAAGCTGCACGATGAAGGCGTCCGCTTCAAGATGATCGGCGACTTGAGCCGGTTCGAGCCCAAGCTCGTACGGCTGGCGCGGGAGGCGGAAGCCCTCACTGCGGCGAACCGGCGGCTGACGCTGACCATCGCGGCAAACTACGGCGGGCGCTGGGACGTGCTGCAGGCGGCCAACCGGATGCTGCGGGAGCATCCCGGGCTGGCGGCGGGCTTCAGCGAGCGCGACCTCGCGCCGTACCTGGCGTTGAACTATGCGCCCGAACCCGATCTCTTCATCAGGACGGGCGGCGAGCAGCGCATCAGCAATTTCGTGTTGTGGCAGCTGGCATACACCGAGCTCTATTTCACCGACACGCTGTGGCCGGACTTCGATGCCGCGGCGCTCGATCGCGCCATCGTTTCCTACCAGCAGCGCGAGCGCCGCTTCGGGCGCACCAGTGAGCAGTTGCCTGCCGGCACCGGGCTGGCTGACCACCGCGTCGTCCACACCCCCTCCGCCGAGTAACGGCGCCTGGGGCCGTTGCGGCTTTAGAGTCCCTAACACGATGAAACGCGCGATGCGCTGTCACGATTTTGGCTCAGGGCGCGAAGCAAGGCCCGCCGCTTAGACCGACTAAGCAAGGGACTTGTAATGTATGTTCAACGCGCGCCTCGTCACAGCGCTTGCTCTCCTCGCCGGCTGCATCGCGGCGCTGTTGTTCCTGCCCAATCGGTGGTGGGCCGCGCTGTTGCTGCCGGTGCTGGCGATGGCCGGCTGGGAATGGGGGGCGCTTGCGGGCATCAGGCCGGCGCAGCGGTGGTTGTATGTCGGTCTCGTGCTCGGCTCGGCCTGCGTGATCGGTTTGATAGCCGACAGCATGGGCGGCATCGCGATCCAGCATTCCTGGGTGGAAACCGCCGTCTATGGCGCCAGCACTGCCTTCTGGTTGCTGCTCGCACTGCCGTGGCTGACGCAGCAGTGGCAGGTGCGATCGCGGCTCGCGCTGGGAGCAGCGGGCTGGATGGTGCTGGTGCCGGCCTGGCTCGCAGTGGCGCGCCTGCAGTTGGAACCCGAGCGGCTGCTCGTCGTTCTGGGAGTCGTCTGGATCGCCGACACCGCAGCGTATTTGGCGGGAAGAGCGTGGGGGCGGCACCGCCTGGCGCCCAGGGTGAGTCCGGCCAAGACCTGGGAAGGCGTGGCGGGCGCCTGCGCCGCAGTGGCAGTGTATTATGTCGTTCTGTCGATCCTTGCGCCTGATGGGCACTGGTGGCACGGGTGGAGCGGTGTGGTTCTGTTTGCAGGTGTCACGCTGATGAGCATAGTGGGGGACCTGTACGAGTCGTGGATCAAGCGCCAGGCAGGGGTCAAGGACAGCGGCGCATTGCTGCCGGGGCACGGCGGCGTCCTCGACCGGATTGACAGCGTGAATTCCAGCATGCCCTTTGCAGCATTGCTGCTGCCGTACGCACTTTAGGCAGCTCCCCCGCCCATGACCGACAGGAAGCGCCTCACCATACTGGGATCAACCGGCAGCGTCGGTGCCAGCACGCTTGACGTGGTGGCGCGCCACCGTGAACGGTTCGAAGTGGTGGCGCTTGCCGCGCGGCATCAGGTCGAAGCCCTTTTCAAACAATGCATCGCCTTCCAGCCGAGAATCGTGGTCCTGCTGGAACCGGGGGCAGCCCAGGAATTGCAGCAGCGCCTGCTGCAGGCGGGCCTCGGCTGCAAAGTACTGAGCGGCGCGAGGGCGCTGGAAGAAGTGGCAAGCCTGCCCGACGTTGACACCGTGATGGCGGCGATCGTGGGCGTAGCCGGACTGCGGCCGACGCTGGCTGCGGCGCGCGCTGGAAAGAAGGTCTTGCTCGCGAACAAGGAGTCGCTGGTGACGGCGGGCGCGGTGCTGATGGACGCCGTGCGCGGCGGCGGCGCAACACTGCTGCCGATCGACAGCGAGCACAACGCCATATTCCAGGCGCTGCCGCGCGTGAACGGCGCCCCTGTCACGACCGGTGTTCGCCGCATATTGCTCACTGCCTCAGGCGGGCCGTTCCGGTCGGCCTCGCTGCGCCAACTCGAGGAAGTGACTCCCGCCCAGGCGTGCGCGCACCCCAACTGGGTGATGGGACGCAAGATCTCGGTGGATTCTGCGACCATGATGAACAAGGGACTGGAGGTCATCGAGGCGCACTGGCTGTTCGATGCGCGCCCGGACCAGATCGAGGTCGTGATCCACCCCGAGAGCGTGGTCCATTCGCTCGTCGAGTACGTAGACGGATCGGTCATCGCGCAGCTCGGCAACCCTGACATGCGCACGCCCATCGCTTATGCGCTCGGCTTCCCCGAGCGCATTGACGCCGGCGTGGAGTTTCTGGATCTCCCGCGCGTCGGTGCACTGCACTTCGAGCGGCCCGATCGTGATCGATTCCCGTGCCTGCGATTGGCGTACGAAGCACTGGCGGCCGGCGGCACCGCGCCGGCGGTGCTCAACGCTGCGAACGAGGTCGCGGTGGCGAGTTTTCTCGCCGGCACGACCGGGTTCCGGCAGATTCCGGTCTTGATCGAAGCGGTCCTGTCGGACGTGGCGTGGCGTCCGGTCGGCTGCCTCGAGGACGTGCTTGCCGCCGACCGCGCCGCGCGCGAAGGTGCCGACAGCTGGTTGCGTGCAGCCCGCCACGCATCATTTGCCGTTCACGGCTCCTGACGCGTGACGCTCCTCACCGCCATCGCCGCCTTTGTGGTGGCGCTCGGTTGCCTGATCGTGGTCCATGAATTCGGCCACTACGTCGCGGCGCGCGCTTGCGCGGTCAAGGTGCTGCGCTTCTCGGTCGGCTTCGGCAGGCCTCTATGGATGCGGCGGTATGGGCGAGACGCAACCGAATGGGTGATCGCCGCCTTCCCGCTTGGCGGATACGTCAAGATGCTGGATGAACGCGAGGGACAAGTGGCGCGCGAGGACCTGGCGCGCGCGTTCAACCGGCAGTCGGTAGGGCGGCGGGTAGTGATCGTGGCTGCGGGGCCGGCGGCCAATTTCCTGCTGGCGGTCTTGCTTTACTGGGGGTTGTTCATGCACGGCGTCCCGGGCCTCAAGCCGGTGCTGGGGGAGCCGCCGGCTGGCACGCTCGCGCACCACTCCGGTTTCGCAGCGGGAGACGTCCTCGCCAGAATCGGCGACGAACCGGTCGCGACCTGGCAGGACGCGCGCTGGTTCCTGCTGCAGCACGCCGTCCAGAAATCCACTGTTGCGGTCACCGTGCTGCGTGCCAGCGGCGGGACGGACACGCGCCAGCTCGATCTCTCCGGCTTGACAACCGCCGATCTCGACAGCGATTTCCTGCGCGCACTCGGACTGACGCGCTATCAGCCGCCCCTCAAGCCCGTCATCGGCGAGGTCGTGAGCGGCGGCGCGGCCCAGGGCGCCGGGCTGAAGGCAGGCGACGAAATCGTGGCGATCAGCAATCAGCGCATCGAGAGCTGGGACCAGGTGGTGCAAATCGTGCGCGCGCACCCCGGCGCCCAGCTCGTGATCGAGGTCAGGCGCGGTGGAGCGCTGCAGCCGGCCATCGCGGTGTCCCCGGAAACCGTGGTCGAGGGCGGGCGCGAGATCGGCAGAATCGGGACGGCGCCGCTGGTGGACCGCTCGGCGCTGACCGGCATGATCGTCGAGGTCCGCTACGGCCCGCTGGAGAGCCTCGGCAGAGCTCTGCAGAAGACGTGGGATACCTCTGTCTTCAGCCTGAAGATGCTGGGCAAGATGATCGTCGGCGAGATCTCCCTCAAGAACCTCTCCGGCCCGATCACCATCGCCGACTACGCCGGCCAATCCGCGCAGAGCGGGGTGGCTTCATATCTCCTGTTCCTCGCCCTCATCAGCATCAGCCTGGGCGTGCTGAATCTGCTGCCGATCCCGTTATTGGACGGCGGCCATCTCATGTATTATGCGATCGAAATTCTCAAGGGTCGTCCACTTTCGGACCGGGCCATCGAGATCGGCCAGCACGCCGGTCTGG
>JBGQGU010000122.1:0-8199 GCA_041497655.1 Gammaproteobacteria bacterium | reverse complement strand
GGCAGAGCAGGTTCCAAGCGTTTCGTGCTTGGATGCGACCCCGGAGCGGGACAAGAGAGCGCCGGATGCGCGGTCCTCACACGCGCCTGCACGGTCGCATCCCGCAAGCGGGTCCCTGCTCCACGTTCCGGCGCGTCGCCGGTTCTGGCTGCAACCCCTTGTGGGCTGGCGCGAGTTTTGGCCCATGGCTTTGTCGCAAGTCCCTTGCTTAGTCGGTCTAAGCGGCGGGCCTTGCTTCGCGCCCTGAGCCAAAATCGTGCCAGCGCATCGCGCGTTTTATCGTGTTAGAGGCTCTGGTTCCAACAAACGGACTTTCCCGGAAGGCTGCATCGTGGACACGCACGCGCCGCATCACGGCAACAGGGTCGAAGACCTGCGCCTCGTCACCGGCGCCGGCAAGTACGCTTCCGACTGGAGCCTGCCGGGCCAGCTCCATGGTCATTTCGTGCGCTCGGACCGCGCGCACGCCGAGATCGTTTCGGTCAACACCGGGCGGGCGCTCAAGCACGCCGGGGTCAAGGCGGTTTTCACCGGTGTCGACGCCGTCCGCGCCGGCTACATCAAGCCGATGCACACGCTGACCTTCCCCGGGAAGGGCGGCATGCAGACCCGGGCGCCCGAGCGGCCGGTGCTGGCTCATGGCAGGGTGCATTTCGTGGGCGAGGCGCTGGCGCTGGTGGTTGCCGAGACGGCCGGGGCGGCCGAGGACGCGGCCGAGCTCGTTGAAGTCGAGTATCGCGACTTGCCCGCGGTGGTCTCGCCCGAGGAGGCGCTCGCGCCGGGCGCGCCGCAGCTGCACGAGAGCGTGCCGGGTAACCTCGCGCTGGAGGTGGAAGTGGGTGACGCCGCTGCCGTCGAAGCGGCGTTTGCCCGGGCGGCGCACGTCACGCGCCTCAAGGTGGAAGTCACCCGCGTTGCGCCGAACCCCATGGAGCCGCGCGCCTACATCGCCTCCTACGATGCGCGCGGCGACAGTTACACGCTGCACGTCTGCTGCCAGGGCATCACCACACTGCGCCGGCACCTGTCCGCCTACACCGGCGTGCCGGAGGACAAGCTCCATTTCGAGGTGCGCGACGTCGGCGGCGGCTTCGGCCAGCGCACGCCCGCCTATCCGGAGCATGGCGCGCTGATGCTCGCGGCGAAGCAGACCGGTCGTCCGGTCAAATGGGTGTCGACGCGCTCGGAAGGCATCGCATGCGACACCCACGGGCGGGCCAACATCATCGACGGCGCGCTCGCGCTCGACGGCGAAGGCCGTTTTACTGCGATGCGGCTCGACTGGGTGAACGACATGGGGGCCTACCTGTCGCCGGCCTCCATGGGCCACATCCGCAACACGTCCACCTGTATGACCGGGGTCTATCGCATTCCCGCGCTCTACGCCACCTACCACGTCGCGCTGACCAATACCAACCCGGTGTCGTCGTACCGGGGCGCGGGGCGTCCCGACATCGCCTACACCGTCGAGCGCCTGGTGAGCCAGGCGGCGACCGAGCTCGCGGTGGACGCCGCCGAGCTGCGGCGGCGCAATTTCATTCCGCGCGATGCATTCCCGTACAAGACCCCGACCGGCTCGACCTACGAGAACGCCGACCTGCCGGGCCTGCTCGAGAAGGCGTTGAAGCTCGCGGATTGGAAGGGCTATCCGAAGCGCCGCGCGCAGACGGAGAAAGCGGGGAAGCTGCGCGGCATCGGGATCGCCACGGTGATCGAGAACACCGGCGCGGGCCAGGCGGCGAAGGACGAGGTCGAGCTCGAGCTTGACGCCTCAGGCCGCATAACTGTCTACACGATGTCGAAGGCGCAGGGCCACGGGCACGAGACGACGTTTGCCTCGATCGTGGCGGACGCGCTCGGCGTGCCGTTCGAGCGCGTGCGGATTAGCCAGTGCGCGCCGGAGAAGCAGCACCGGCTGCAAGGCAACCATACCGGCGGCTCGCGCAGCACCGTGGGCGCCGGCAGCGTGTGCCACCTCGCGGCAAAGAAGTTGATCGAGCAGGGCAAGGCGCTTGCCGCCCTCGAGCTCGCGGTCGAGCCTTCGCAGGTGGATTACGCGCAAGGTGTGTTCCGCTCGAGGGAATCGAAGCGCACCCTCAAACTGGGCGACATCGCGAAGGCGAAGCCGGTTTCCGTCGTCGCCGAAGGCAAGTTCGGCTCGACTTATCCCAACGGTTGCCACATCGCCGAAGTCGAGATCGACCCCGGCACCGGCGCTGCGGAAATCGCCTCGTACGCCGCTGTGGATGATATCGGTACGGTGATCAATCACGCCGTGGTCGAGGGCCAGCTCCACGGCGGCGTGGCGCAGGGGGCGGGGCAGGTGCTGGGCGAGAAAGTGGTTTACGATCGCGCCACGGGACAGCTGCTCACCGGCAGCTTCATGGACTACTACATGCCGCGGGCCGGGCTGCTGCCCGCCATCAAGGGCGCTGAGCACCCGACGCCGAGCAAAGTGAGCCCGCTCGGCGTCAAGGGCGTGGGCGAATCGGGTTGCACCGGGTCGCTGCCCGCGGTCGCCAACGCGGTCATGGACGCGCTGCGGCCGCTTGGCATCGGGCACCTCGACATGCCGCTGACGCCGGCGAAGGTGTGGCACGCAATCCAGACGGCGAAAACCAAATAGACAGGATTAACAGGATTAACAAGATTGGAACAACCAGCTGCCATCATTTTTTTGATCTAATCCTGTAAATCTTGTAAATCCTGTCTATTCAGCAAGGGAGACGAACGGATGTATTCACTCAGTTACGTCAAGGCGAAATCGGTCAAGGAAGCGGCCGAATTCGTCGCCAGGAATCCGGAAGCGAAGCTGCTCGCGGGCGGCATGACGCTGATCCCGACGCTTAAAGCCAGGCTCGCCCGGCCCACGCACCTCGTGGACATCGCGAGCCTGCCCGAGCTGCGCAGGGTCGAGGCCAAGGGCGGCCAGCTCGTCATCGGCGCCGGGATGAAGCACCACGAGGTTGCCACGTCGGCGGTCGTGAAGAAGGCGATCCCCGCGTTGGCGGGGCTCGCCGCCGAGATCGGCGATCCGCAGGTGCGGAACCGCGGCACGATCGGCGGCTCGCTGGCGAACAACGATCCCGCCGCGGACTATCCCGCTGCGGTATTGGGCCTCGGTGCCACGGTGGTCACCACGAAGCGCTCGATCGCCGCGGACGATTACTTCCAGGGCCTGTTTGCGACCGCGCTGGAAGAGGGCGAGGTCATCGTGCGCATCGAGTTTCCGGTGCCGAAGCGTGCGGCCTATTCCAAGTTCCCCCACCCGGCCTCGGGCTACGCGATGGCGGGCGTATTCATCGCGCAGACGGCGGGTGGCGTGCGCGTGGCGGTCACCGGCGCGGGCCCTGGCGTGTTTCGGTGGAAGGAGGCGGAGGCCGCGCTCGCGAAGGGCTTCAAGCCGGCGGCGATCGAGGGAGTCAAGCTCGATGCCAGCGGCCTCAACACCGATATCCACGCGGACCGCGAGTACCGCGCCAACCTGGTGCGGGTGATGGCGAAACGGGCCCTTGCGAAACTCTCCGGCAGGAAGTAGCCGCCGATGAACGCCGATAAATTCAGGATTCGAGACTTATGGCTAAAGTTACTATCAAGGTAAACGGCAAGAACCAGACGCGCACGGTCGAGGACCGCATGCTGCTGGTCGATTTTCTGCGCGACGAGCTGAAGCTCACCGGCACCCACATCGGCTGCGACACCAGCCAGTGCGGCTGCTGCACTGTGCACGTCGACGGACGGGCAGTGAAGTCGTGCAGCATGCTCGCGGCCCAGGCGCATGGCGCCGAGGTGGTGACGATCGAGGGCCTGGCGAAGAAGGGCAAGCTCCATCCGATCCAGCGCGCCTACTCCGAGTGCCACGGGCTGCAGTGCGGCTTCTGCACTCCGGGCATGATCATGGCGACGGCGGGGCTCTTGAAGGACCAGCCCAACCCCACCGAGGAAGAGATCTACAAGGGGCTCGAGGGCAACCTCTGCCGCTGCACCGGCTACATCAACATCGTGAAAGCGGTGAAGATGAGCGCCAGGCTCCTGCGCGGCAAAGCGCGCTAGTATTGCGGCGCCTTTTTCGAGGCATTCACCCCGTTCCCGGCATCGCCTGACCTGCCGCACGGAAAAAGCCGCTTCGGCGCGGCCGGGGTGGGGAAAGGATCTTGCTATGTTCCGGTCGCTGGAATAGATTGCCCGGTAGTTGGCCAACAATCCCGCTCAAGACCCGCTCAGTCAGCGGTCGTCTCCAAGGGAGGAGGAAGCAAGCACGAACGCACGGCCCGCTATGCGGAGTCTGGAATCTCCTGCACGCCAGATTGCGCATCCACGAAGGGCAGGCTGGCTTGGAGCGACCTACCCGCGCTGACGCGCGCGTACAAGAGCCAGAAACTCGGAGGAGGATCGAACCCATGAAACGAATCGCCCAAGTCATCGTCCTGCTGGCGGGACTCTCCCTGTGGCTTCCCGGGCAGCTCCGGGCCGCGGAGAAGCCCGTCTTCCGCATCGGCACTCACGTGAGCACTTTCGGCTCCATGGACGAGGTCGCCGACAAGAAGGGCTATTTCACGGAAGCCTTCGGAAAGGGGGGCTACAGCGTGAAGGTATTCGCCCAGGGCAAGCTCATGCTCGAGGCCTTGCTCGCGAACTCCCTTGATACCGGCTTCACGGCCGCCCGCCCGTACGTGGCCATCATTGCCAAGAACGGCCGCGTCACCGGGATTGGGGTGAACGCCCTCATCTGCAAGACCCAATCGATCGTCGTGGCCGCCGATTCGCCGATTCGTTCCCTGAAGGACCTGCGCGGCAAGAAGGTGGGCACCAAGATCGGCTCGAGCGAGAACTTCCTCCTCGCCCATATCATCCTGCCGAGCGTCGGCATAAAGGAGGGCGAATGGACGGCAGTGAACCTGGACAATACCGACCGGGTTCCCTCGGTGCGCGCCAAGGCCGTGGACGCGGCCCAGGTCGAGGATCCCACCCTCAGCTTGTCCGAAGTGAACGGTTGGGTGCGGCGCCTCGTCCCCGACTTCTGTCCCTACGACAACACCCCCATGATCCAGATCGCCAACCCGCGGACCCTGGCGGAGCACTCGGACCTCTATACGAAGTATTTCAAGGCGCTGCTGAAGGCCCACCAGTTCCTGCGGGAAAACCCCGATGAGTACGCCAGGATCTACACGGATGCGCTCAACGCGAGGGGAGCGAAGTTCGAGTACAAGGTGGTGCGCAAGCTCCTCGACGGAGTCACGCTCCACCCGCGGATCGACGCCCCCATCGTCGAGTATCTGAGCGACATGGCCAAGAGTATTCACGCCACGGGCGAGATCAAGCGCTTGCCTGATTTCGCCAAGGGGGAGAGCTTCAACACGACTTTGCTTGACCAAGTCTTGAAGTAGGCGGACGTGAACTAGACGTTTGAAGGGGCGCTTCCGCCGAACGGTCGCGCCCCATTCTTTTGCGCAGCGGCCCCCCGCGCCGCCAAGGAGCGAACCATGCAAGCTGAGCAGGAAATCCAACTTCCGCAGGCGAGTTCGATATGGGAGAAGACGTGGCAATGGTGCGCCGCGAACCTCCCCTCGTTCATCGTCATCTTCGCGCTCTGGGAGATCGTTTCCCGCATCTGGGGCGATCCGGTCCTGTTCCCCACCCTGGAGGACATCGCGAGCCGCGGTTGGGAGCTCACGAAATCCGGCATCCTGCTCAAGCACACCTTCGCCACCGCCTACCGGATCCTGGGAAGCATGGTCCTCGCCATCGGCCTGGGGGTTTTGATCGGCTTCGCGATGGGCCGCTACCGGGTCTGGGAGCGATTCTGGCTGCCGATCGTGGCGGTGCTGCTGCCCATACCCGCGCTCGCCTGGACGCCGGTGGTGGTGCTCTGGTTCGGGCTGGGCGACACGACCATGATCTTCATCACCACGTTCGGCGCGGTGCTTCCCATCATCAGCAACACCTGGACCGGGGCGAAGTCGGTGAATTCGGCGTGGATCCGCGCCGCGAATTCCATGAACTGCAGCGGCCACCGGCTCTTCCTCAGGATTATCTTTCCGGGCTCTCTCCCATTTGTCCTCTCGGGCGTCCGCGTCGGCCTCGCCCGCGCCTGGCGGGCCGGGGTGGCGGCGGAGATGGTGGCGGCGAGCGACTGGGGGCTCGGCTACGCGATCTTCGCCTCGCGGGAGTTTCTCGACATCTCCTTCATGCTCTGCGGCATCGCGATGATCGGGCTGGTGGGGTTCGTGATGGAAAAGTTCATCTTCCAGAAGATCGAAGCCATGACCGTCATCAAGTGGGGAATGATGGAAGACGTCCAGGTAGGGGGAGGGTAGATGCGTTCGAAGGTGAGCATCCAGAATCTGACGATGAGCTACTATCTCAAGGACCGGGTGGTCACCGCCCTGAAGGGCATCAACCTGGAGATCGCCGACGGGGAGTTCCTCGTGGTGGTGGGGCTCTCCGGGTGCGGAAAGACCACGCTGCTGAATATCCTGGCGGGATTCATCGCACCCACGGACGGGGAGATTCTGCTGGACGGAAAGCCCATTGCGCAGGCGGGCCTGTTGAACCGGGGGGTCGTCTTTCAGGAATACGCCCTCTTCCCCTGGCGCACGGCGCTCCAGAACGTCGAGTTCGGCCTCGAGATGAAGGGCGTCGACAGGAAAAAGCGGCGCGAGATCGCCCTGAAGTATCTCGATCTCGTCCACCTCACGAATTTCACCAACATCTACCCGCACCACCTCTCGGGGGGCATGAAGCAGCGGGTGGCGGTGGCCCGGGCGTACGCCTACGAGCCCGAATTCATGCTGATGGACGAGCCTTTCGGCGCTCTCGACGCCCAGACACGGGAGAGCCTCCAGGCGCTCACGGTAGAGGTCTGGCAAAAGACCCAGAAGACGATCTTCTACGTGACCCACAATATCGGCGAGGCCGTGTACCTTGCCGACCGGATCATCGTCTTGACCGGCCAGCCTGGCCGCATCCACAGGGAGATCCGGGTCGATCTACCGCGTCCCCGCGATTCCTTTGACCCCCGGTACGTCGAGCTCGAGCGCGACACGACCCGGGCCGTGCGGCAAGGCTGAGTTCCCGGCCCGCCTAGTCCGCCAGCTCGAATATCGCGTCCACGGCCACCGGGACGTTGCCGCGCAACGCGGCGACGCCCAGCGCCGAGCGCGAGTGCCGGCCCGCCTCGCCCAGCGCCTGCACCATCAGGTCGGAGCAACCATCGAGGACCTTGGGCTTAGACGTCCTCGTCCGGGGAGCGGAAGCGGGCTGCGCTGAAGTCCACGGTCAGGGCGGCCAGCGCGAGAACCAGGATGGCGCCGGTGACGGTCAGGATCTGCTCGTTCGTCAGGTCCTTGATGTCGATCGTGAGCATGCGCGTCAACGCCGTGATTGCGACGTAGATCAGGAAGCGCACCGGCAGGCGGTGGGTCTTGAAGTAGATGCCGACCATCGCTCCGATCTCGAGATAGATGAACAGCAGCAGGATGTCGTGGAGCTGGGCGTATCCCCGCTGCATGGCTTCGACGTAGAAATGCGCGGCGGACCACACCACCGTGCCGCCAATCACGAACAGCGCGAGCAGGTGGAAGTACTTGACCAGGACTTCGCCAAAAGCTTCGATCTTGGCAATCATCGTCGGTCCTCCCTACAGGAATGATACACGCGGTGCAGGCACCGCACGGCACGTTTTGGCTCGCGCGGCTGCTTTGCGCCGCAGCGTGGGCAGAACACGTCCTTTTTGCCGAGCGGCTGGCCGCAGTCGAAGCATCGGCGCAATAGATTCATAAGGCGTGAGTCGTGATTTGTGATTCGTGATTCGACCGGTTTCGGTTTAGCTCGACTTACGAGTCGCGACTCACGAAGATTCCTTAAAGGTTCCTGACACCTTTTTCTTCTCGTTCATCGAATTGTTCCCGGGATAAAAAACTCGTGCGTCAGTTCCGCACGAGTTTTTCCTCGAACCAATTCCACATCTCCGCCACCACCAGCGTGAGGTAATCGCGCTGGCAGTGTTGCGCGCCGCCTTCCTCTGCGGTGAACACGCGGAAAGTCTTGTCCTTCGAGCCGCACGCGTCGAACTGCTTCCGCGCGTCGGCGAGCGGGATCTGCTCGTCGTCCGCCCCGTGCACCAGCAGGAACGGGCAGCGCATCTTCTGCATCACGCCGTCGAGCCTGAACGGCTCGAGCTTCTTCAGCGCCTCGTCG
>JBGQGU010000121.1:0-8220 GCA_041497655.1 Gammaproteobacteria bacterium | reverse complement strand
GTAGGTATGGCCCTTCAACGAGGGCAAGCTGGCGGCGATCGCGGGGCGGTCTATGCCGGGCAGCATTCCCAGCACGAAGCGCGAGATCGCCATCAACGCCCCGGTGTTGCCGGCGCTGACGCAGGCCGCCGCCTCGCCCTGTTCCACGAGGTTCACGGCGACCCGCATCGAGGAGTCCTTCTTGGCGCGCATCGCGGCGGCGGGCGCCTCGTCCATCTCGACGACCTGGCTGGCATTCCGGATGCTCACCCGCGCGTCCGGCACCGCGCCGTGGCGCTTCAGCTCGCGCTCGATCGGATCTCGCATCCCCACCAGGATGAAGGACGCGTCGGGATCGCCACGCGCTACACTCAAAGCGGCGAGGACCGTCACGTGAGCACCGTGATCGCCACCCATGCAATCGATGGCAACCTTCACCTCCATCCGCATCCCTCCTTCACGGCGCGCGTCAGGGCGGTCGCGTTGCACGCCGGCCGCAAGTTTGCGCCGGGCCAGCGCTTATTCGCCCTTGGTCGTGACGACCTTCTTGCCGCGGTAATAGCCGTTCGGGCTGATGTGGTGCCGCAGGTGAACTTCGCCGGTCGTCGGCTCGAGCGCCAGCGGTGGATTGGAAAGCGCGTCGTGCGAGCGGTGCATGCCGCGCTTCGATGGAGACTTCTTGTTCTGCTGTACTGCCATCTCTATAGCTCCTTCAATATCAATTGTTATTCTGCTTCAGCGCAGCGAGCCTGGCGAACGCCGAAGCTGCGGCGCCGTCGGCTGCCGCGGTGCCGGCTTGCCTGCATGACCCTTCCTCATGCCTGGGCGCATACGGCAGGCTCAATATGATCTCGTCCTCGACCAGGGTGGCGACGTCGAGATTGCCGCTCGCCTCGACCCACTCGGCGTCTTCTTCATCCAGGTCGCCAGCCGCCGACTCGCCCGCGCTGACCAGCAACAACGTGTTCAGGACCTGCAGTGGGTGCTCGAGCGCTCCCAGGCAGCGCTGGCACTGCAGGTACACCCTGCCGTGGATGGCCAACATGAGAATCGGGCGGCGGCGTGCGTCATGGCCTCCTGTCATCTCGAATTCGACCGCCCCGAGCGTATCGACCAGGCTGTCTTTTAAACGCGTCAGCCCCGGGAGCGGCAAACTGCCGCGCAGCGTCTGTCCAGTCCGGGCGAACTCCAGACTATCGATGACAGTCTGCGTGGACCCCTGTCCAGACATAGGCGCGCATGATAGTATTTTTGCGTTGCCCTGTCAAAGCAACATTGAAGAAAAACGCAGATATGGCAGGGACTTAGGAACGCCGCCCCGCCTTGCATCCGCCCTCCATCGTGCTCGCTTCGACATCGCCGTACCGCCGCGCCCTGCTGGCGCGGCTGCGGCTGCCGTTCGAGGTCCGGGCGCCCGCAGTGAACGAGGCCGCCCTGCCCGGTGAGGCCGCGCGCGAAACCGCCCTGCGCCTGGCGCAGGCCAAGGCGCGTGCCGTGGCGCCGGACTGCCCGGCGGCGCTCATCATCGGCTGTGACCAGGTGGCGGTGCTTGACGGCGTCTCCCTGGGCAAGCCGGGCAGTCACGCCAACGCGGTCGCACAACTCAAGGCGATGCGTGGCAGGAGCGTGCTCTTTCATACGGCACTGACGCTCTTTAACGCCAGGACCGGCGCGCTGCAAACAGCAGAAGTGCCGACGACCGTCCGCTTTCGACAATATGGTGATGCCGAGATCGAGCGCTACCTCGAGGTGGAACGGCCGTATGACTGCGCCGGCAGCGCCAAGATCGAGGGACTCGGCATCGTGCTCGTCGAGAGCGTGCACAGCGCCGACCCTACCGCGCTGATCGGGCTGCCATTGATGCAGCTCGCGGCGATGCTCAGAAATGAAGGAGTGGCCGTTGTCTGACAAGTCCAAGGGCACGCTCTATCTGATTCCCGTCGCCCTGGGCGGGGATAACGCGGCATCCCTCATTCCGCCCGCGACGATCGAGGCGGCGCGCAGGCTTCGTACCTTCATCACCGAGAACGCGAAGTCCGCGCGCCGTTTCCTGAAAGCCATCGCGCATCCCCGGCCGCTGCAGCAGATGAATTTCCGCACTCTCGACGAGCACACGCGCGATGTCGAGCCGTTGCTGGCGCTGCTGCTGTCGGGCGAGGACTGCGGTCTGATGTCGGAAACGGGCTGCCCGGCTGTGGCTGACCCCGGTGCAGCGCTGGTGCGCCGCGCTCACCAGGCCGGGGTCCACGTGGTGCCCCTGGTCGGGCCCTCCTCCATACTGCTGGCGCTGATGGCCTCCGGCATGAGCGGTCAGCGCTTCGCGTTTCGCGGCTACCTTCCCGTGGACCGGATGGAGCGCGCGCGCAAGCTCAAGGATCTCGAGGCGCGGGCATCCGACGAAACCCAGATCTTCATCGAGACGCCCTACCGCAACGGCGCGCTGCTGTCCGCGCTGCTGGAGCACTGCCGCGGCGATACGCTTCTGTGCGTCGCGGCCGACCTCACGCTCCCCGCCGAATTCGTGACCACGCGAACCATCTCCGAGTGGAAAAAAAAGCCGCCGGTGCTCGACCGGCGGCTGGCCGTGTTCCTGCTGTCGCGAGCATCTACCTGAGCGTCATCCCCTGCACCGCGCCGAAGCGCGTCAGGCCTTCGGCCACGCCGGCGCCGAACTTCTTGGCCAGGCGTTCGGCGATGTTCTCGCGGGGCGTGAAGTCCACAATGTCCTCGGCCTTGATCACTTCGCGCGCCACGTACTCGACGCTGCCAAGCGCATCGGCGAGCCCCAGCTCTATGCTTTTCTGGCCGACCCACAGCAGCCCGGAGAACATGTCCGGCGTTTCCTTCAAGCGCTCGCCGCGCCCCTGCCGCACCACGCCGATGAACTGCTGGTGAATCTGCCCCAGCATCTGCTCGGCATGCTGCTTCTGCGGCTCGAGTAACGGGGAGAACGGGTCGAGAAAGCCTTTGTTTTCCCCCGCCGCAAGCAGGCGGCGCTCGATGCCGAGCTTCTCCATCGTCCCGGTGAAGCCGAAGCCGTCCATCAGCACGCCGATCGAGCCGATGATGCTCGCCTTGTCGATGTAGATGCGGTCGGCGGCGGCCGCCACGTAGTAGCCCCCCGAGGCACAGATGTCCTCGACGACCGCATAGAGCGGGATGTCGGGGTACTTGGCGCGCAGTCGCCGCATCTCGTCATTGATGTACCCGGCCTGCACCGGGCTGCCGCCCGGGCTGTTGATGCGCAGGATCACGCCTTGCGTGCGCTTGTCCTTGAACGCGTCCTGCAGCCCGGCCATCACGATTTCCGCGCTGGCGGCCGTGCTGGCCGAGATGACCCCGTTGAGCTCGACCAGCGCGGTGTGCTTGCCGGGGCTGATATCCTTTTTCCAGAACCATCCCATGCCGATGAACAACAGCACGAAGAGATAGATGAACATCAACAGCTTGAAGAAAATACCCCACTGCCGCGTACGGCGCTGCTCCGCGATCGCCGCCAGGGCGACTTTTTCGATCGTCTGGCGTTCCCAGCTCGTTGCGGACGCGCCCGGTTCCAGCTCAGCCATGATGACCACCTTCTTTCAGTGCCGCCGCCAGGCGGCGTAAACTTTTACTAGAAGCCATCTCAAAAACCGACTTAACCACGGAACCGCACAGAAATTCTTAAATGATTACGGGGACTTTAACTGGGTCGGGTTATTGTCCGTGTCATTCCGTGTGATTCCGTGCCTATGTTTTAGACCGGTTCTAGTATTGTATCCCGCGCGCGGCAACGCGCGCTTCCTCGGCATCGAGCACGGACAGAAACGATTGCAGTTCCCCCGGCAAAGGCGCCTCCAGTGCCAGCGTCGCGCCGCTCTGGGGATGCGCGATCACGACCTTGCGCGCGTGCAGGAACATGTGCTTCAGTCCCTGCCGCGCGAGCTGCTTGTTGAGCGCAAAATCGCCGTACTTGTCGTCGCCGGCGACGGGAAAGCCGAGATGGGCGAGATGCACGCGGATTTGATGGGTGCGCCCGGTCTTGAGTTCCGCTTCGAGCAGGCTGTAGCCCTTCCAGTTGCGCTCCAGCCGGAACACGGTATGGGCGGGCGAGCCATCGCCCTTGACCGCGACGCGCCGCTCGCCTGAGGCCAGCACGTACTTGTGCAGGGGCAGCTTGACGCTGCGCTTGTCGTCGCGCCAGCGTCCTTTCACCAGCACAGAGTAGAGTTTTTGCACCGCACCCTCCCGCAACTGGCGGTGCAACGCGGTGAGCGCGGAGCGCCGCTTCGCGAGCAGCAGCACGCCCGAAGTGTCGCGGTCGAGACGGTGCACCAGCTCGAGGAACCGCGCGTCCGGGCGCTCCAGCCGCAGCAGCTCGACGACACCGTGACTGATGCCGCTGCCACCGTGCACCGCCACTCCCGAAGGCTTGTTGATCACCAGCAGGACCTCGTCCTCGTAGATGACGTCGGCCTTGAGACGGAACGCGGGTGGTTGGCGCGCCGCGGCGGCCGGCCTGGCCGTGCGCAGCGGCGGCAGCCGCAGGCGGTCGCCGGCTCGCACGCGGTAATCGGGCCCGACGCGCCGGCTGTTGATGCGCACTTCACCGCTGCGCAGGATGCGGTAGATATGGCTCTTCGGGACGCCTTTCAGCCGCTTAGTCAGGTAGTTGTCCACGCGCTGGCCGGCGGCTTCAGCCTCCACTTCATGCCAGCTCGCTGAATCTTTACTTAACCCATTCATTTGTTTATACTATTGATTGCACGTGACAAGTTCCGGGTGGCGGGAAGCGAACGGCCCCGCTGGATCGGACCTGCAAGCCGGCTGGTGCCCCGTACCAAACTGTGATTTGCGGGAGTGCGCAAGCAGGGGCAGACGTGCAGAACGCGATCCGCAGTATCCGGCTGCATGGCCACAGGAAGCCGCCGCGCCGGTTGCGGATGCGCCGCAAAAAATGGTTAAGTTCGCTCACCACCCGGAAGTAGCGATACTAGACGAACTACGCGCTCACGACACGCTGAGAATTCCCGGGTTCCGCGCCTGGCGCGGGATCCACCGGCAAACCGCACGAGACATCAGGATCATCACGTCCGACATGCTCTTGTCACGCGACTGAACCAGTCAGCGCCGCCTGTCCGAATGCAGGCGCCGTGGTTTGCCTCATCCCGTGTTTGAGCGCGGGAGAAGATAACAATGAAACGAATGTTGTTCAACGCGACGCAGGCGGAAGAGCTGCGCGTCGCGATCGTCGATGGGCAGACGCTCATCGACCTCGATATCGAGACCCCCGGCAAGGAACAGCGCAAAAGCAATATCTACAAGGGGGTCATCACCCGCATCGAACCGAGCCTGGAGGCTGCCTTTGTCGAGTACGGGGCCGACCGCCACGGCTTTCTTCCCTTCAAGGAGGTCGCACGGGCCTACTTCAAGCCTGGCGTGGATGTCGGGCGCGCCCGCATCCAGGACGCCCTGGAGGAAAGCCAGGAGCTGATCGTCCAGGTGGACAAGGACGAGCGCGGCAACAAGGGCGCTGCGCTGACTACTTTCATCAGCCTCGCCGGGCGCTATCTGGTGCTGATGCCCAACAACCCGCGCGGTGGGGGCGTGTCGCGTCGTGTCGAGGGCGAGGAGCGCAACGAGCTGCGTGACGTGATCGATCAGTTGCCGGTGCCGCAGGGCATGAGCGTGATCGGCCGCACCGCCGCAATCGGCCGCGCGGCGGAAGAGCTCACCTGGGACCTCAACTATCTCCTGCAGTTGTGGCAAGCGGTCGAAAGCGCCGCCAAGCAGCAGAGCGGCGCGTTCCTGATCTACCAGGAATCAAGCCTCGTCATTCGCGCCATCCGCGATTACTACCACCAGGACATCGGCGAGGTCCTGATCGACACCGAGAGCGTCCACGAGCAGGCGCGGCAGTTCATGAGCCACGTCATGCCGCAGAACGTCGACCGCATCAAGCTCTACAACGACGACGTGCCTCTCTTCTCGCGCTTCCAGATCGAGCACCAGATCGAAACGGCGTATTCGCGCTCGGTCAACCTCCCCTCCGGCGGCGCGGTCGTGTTCGACCACACCGAGGCGCTGGTGTCCATCGATGTCAACTCGGCACGCTCGACGCGCGGGTCCGACATCGAGGAAACGGCATTCCGCACCAATCTCGAGGCCGCCGAGGAAATCGCCCGGCAACTGAGATTGCGCGACCTGGGCGGTCTCATCGTGATCGATTTCATCGACATGGAGAGCGGCCGCAACCAGCGGGACGTGGAGAACCGCCTGCGCGATGCGCTGAGGTACGACCGGGCCCGGGTGCAGACGGGCAAGATCTCGCGCTTCGGCATGATGGAGCTGTCGCGCCAGCGGCTGCGGCCCTCGCTGGGCGAAACCGCCCACAACCCCTGCCCGCGCTGCCACGGCACCGGACACATCCGCGGCACCGAATCCACCGCGCTGCACATCCTGCGCATCATCCAGGAAGAAGCGATGAAGGAGAACACCGGGGCGATCAATGCCCAGGTGCCGGTCGACGTCGCGACGTTCCTGCTCAACGAAAAGCGGGTTGACCTGCAGTTGATCGAAGCGCGCCACCGGGTCTCGGTCATACTGATCCCGAACGTGCATCTCGAGACGCCGAACTACACCGTGACGCGCATGCGCCACGACGACCTCAACAAAACCGAGCCGCTGCCCGCCAGCTACAACCTGGTGGAAGCGCCGGCGGAAGAACAGAAGCCGGCGACGGGAACGTCGGAACCGGCGGCGCCGCGACCTGAAGCCGCGGTCAAGGCCATCACGCCGCAGCAGCCGGCGCCGGTTCCCGTGGCGAGAGAGATGAGGCAGGAGCCGCAACCGCAGCCCAAGGCCGCGCAGGTGAAAGAAGCCTCGACCATCGGCAGGATATTCGGTTGGTTCAAGCGCAAGCCCGCCCAGGAAGCGCCCGTGGCGGATACCGCGCGTCCGGTCGCTGCGCACGGCCCGCGCCGTGGACGTCACGAGCGCGCCGATCGCGAGGGCCCGCGCCGCGAGCGGGAAGAGCGGCCGACGCAGCAAGGCGGACAACGCCAGCGGCAGGAGCAAGCGCAGCAGCCGCATGGGCAGCGCGACGGCGGTCGTCAGCGTGCCGAGCAGCAGCGCCAGGAGCAGCGGCGCCAGGAACCGCGCCGCCAGGACCAACCACAACAGCAACGCCAGCACCCGCAGCGCGATCAGGCGCAGGCCGAGTCGGGGCCACCTACCCATCCCCAGCAGCCGGGGCGCGAGCACGGCGAGCAGCAGCGTGAGGGGCGAGGCAGAAGGCGGCGCCGGGGAGGCCGAGACCGGCATGAACAACGGCAAGTGGAAGGTGGCGGACAGCCCGACCGCGGCCCGCAGGCCCAGCGCGTGCCCGACCGGCCGGCGCCCGAGCGCCCGTCCTCGACCGTGGAGCCCGTGCCTGTCGCTTATTCACCGGCCGCAGCGGCTTTTCCGGAATCCATTGCGCCTGCCGAAGTCGCTTCACATAAGGCGCCGCCTGCCGCATTTGAGACTGAGACCGTGCGTGAATTTCAGCCGCGGGAGGCGGCGCCGATGGCGGCGCCTCCCGGACCCGGATTTGCGCCGGCGGAACCAGTCAAGATCGAGTGGCCGCCAGACCTGAAGCAGGTGGAATCGGATCCCGAAAAGATCCAGACCGCGCAGCGGCAGGTCGTCGAGGAACAGCCCATGCCGCGCGCGAAGCGCGTGCGCCAGGCCGTGGAGCCGCTCAAAAACGAGCCCCTGGTGCAGATCGAGACCCAGCCATCGGGACCGGCGACCGCGGGCACGGAACAGAAAGAAACCGCCCTGCCCGGCTAGCACTTCCGTGACTCGTTTCTCGTTTCTCGTCTCTCGTTTCTCGTGACTAGGCCGTTAAGGGGTCGAGCGATCACGAGCAACGAGCAACGAGCGACGAGTCACCCGCCGCGACTAGCCGGCGAGGCGCCGGCGTAAGTGGTCGAGCAGTCCCTGCGCCGCCTGCTCCACCAGGTCGAGCACGCGCTCGAAGCCCTGTTCCCCTCCGTAATAAGGATCGGGCACTTCGCGCAGTGCGGGCGCGGTGCTGAACGCCATGAACAGCTTCAGCTTGTGCGCATGCTGCGACGGGCACAGGCGCTCGAGCGCGCGCAGGTTGGTCTCGTCCATCGCCAGCAGGTAATCGAATTCGCCGAAGTCGCCGCGACTCACCTGGCGCCCGCGCAGCGTGCTGAGATCGTAGCCGCGGCGGCTCGCCGCCTGTTGCGCGCG
>JBGQGU010000120.1:0-8262 GCA_041497655.1 Gammaproteobacteria bacterium | reverse complement strand
GTCCACCACCCTATCCACAGCTTGCGGACCGGGGTCAGGGAAGTGCGCCGGGTCAGCACGCGGCAACCGTCACGCCGGATCTCGTCCAGCAGTGTCCGGTAGATCGCCGCCATGACGATGCCCGCGCGCTGGGCACGGCGGTCAGCGGCCGGCAGCTTGGCGAATGCCTCGCGGTAATATCCGAGCGCGCGCTCGATCTGGAATTCGATCAAACGGCGGAAGTTGCCGGTCTCGCGCAACTGGGCGATATCCGTCACGCTGACCCCATGGCGCTCGATCTCGTCGAGCGGCAGGTAGATGCGGTTACGACGCGCGTCCTCGCCCACGTCGCGGATGATATTGGTGAGCTGGAACGCGAGGCCGAGATCGGCTGCATAATCGGGCGTGCGCCGGTCCTGGTATCCGAGGATCTCGGCGGACAGCAGGCCGACTATGCCCGCGACGCGGTGACAATACAGTCGCAGCGCCTCGAAATCGGGATAGCGATTGAGTTCGAGATCCATCTGCATGCCGTCGATGATCTCGTTCAGCCGCGCCTCGGCGAGATTGAAGCGGGGCGCAACCTCGGCCAGCGCGCGCGCTACCGGATGCTGCGGCGTGCCGTGAAAGGCGGCAGCCAGCTCCTGCCGCCACCAGGCGAGCGTCGCATGCGCAGTTGCGACGTCGGAGCAATCGTCCACTACATCGTCCACCTCGCGGCAGAACGCGTAGAGCGCCGTGATCGCGCGCCTGCGCTCCTCCGGCAGGAACAGGAAGCTGTAATAGAAGCTCGAGCCGCTGGCGGCGGCTTTTTGCTGGCAGTATTGGTGGGGGTCCATCACTGAATAGGGCGTGATTCGTGAATCGTGATTCGTGATTCGACCCTGACTTCCGTGATTCCTGAACCCTGCTTCTTGAACCGAGCAATTCCTCTCCTGCCGGAGGAGGGGACGCTGCGATGGGGCGGGGGTGGTGGGAGTCGATTCACGATTCACGAATCACGATTCACGGTTCTAAAGCGAGCGTGCCAGTATCAACGGCCAATCAAACCACGTGAGCGTGGGCCGATGATAAAACATGTCGCAACGCGCGCGCTCGAGTTTTTCCAGGGTGCGCAGCCCGCCCTGCACCGTGGCGCGGATCTCGAGCCCGATGCGGCCGGGGAGCGTCCGCCCCAGCGGCGCGCCCGCTTGCAGCATGCCGCGCGCGCGATCGATCTGGAACTGGATGAGGGTGCGCCACGCGTCGTCGCAGAGCCGCTCGGCGATGTGTTGCTCAGTCACGCCATAGCGCTTCATTTCGTCCTGCGGCAGATAGATGCGGCCCCTGCCGTAATCGATCGCTATGTCCTGCCAGAAATTCACGAGCTGCAGCGCGGAGCAGATCGAGTCCGACCACTGGAAATTCCGGTCACTCGCGCTGCGGAACAGGTGCAGCAGGAGCCGCCCTACCGGATTCGCCGAGCGCCGGCAGTAATCGAGCACTTCGGAAACGTTGGCATAGCGCTGTTGGGTGACATCCTGCGCAAATGCCGATAGCAGGTCGGCAAACGCGGGCACCGGAAGGTCATGCTCTCGAATCACCGCGGCGAGGGCCGCGAACCAAGGGATGTCGGGGGGAATGCCGCGCTCGATCCTGCGTAGCTGCTCGCGGAATCGTTCCAGCTGCTCCAGCCGTGCAGGCGCGGGGGCATCGCCCTCGTCTGCAAGATCATCGGCCTCCCGCGCGAAGCGGTAAATCAACGCGATCGGATGCCGCCATCGGGGGGGCAGAAGGAGGGATGCGACCGGGAAATTTTCGGAGTGGCTTACCCCCATTTGTTGCTATGCAATATTAATGTATTATCAGATACTTGCATTACAACCTTCACACGACTTGAAAGCTTTCGGCCCGCACGTGATTATATTACAATCAGAAAGTCGCGAAAGTGGCGGAATTGGTAGACGCACCAGATTTAGGTTCTGGCGCCGCAAGGCGTGGGGGTTCGAGTCCCTCCTTTCGCACCAGGGGGGGCTGCAAGTGGTGCGAGCCGGGTCGCCGGCACCGTTCCGCCCATCCTGATGCGCTATTGCGGCGGGCCGCCCCGGCACAAGGATCATTGGAATCACTTACGAAACAGCGATGCAGGCTAACTTGGAAACATTGAGCGCTCTTGAACGAAGGCTGAGCGTGTCGCTGCCCGCGACCGACATCGACAGCGAGGTCGAGAGCCGGCTGAAGCGCCTGTCGCGTACGGTGAAGCTGCACGGCTTCAGGCCCGGCAAGGTGCCGCTCAAGGTGGTCGAGCAGCACTACGGCACGCAGGTGCGGCAGGAGGTGCTGGGCGACGTCATGCAGCGCAGCTTCGGCGAGGCGGTGCGCCAGCAGAACCTGAAGGTCGCGGGCTATCCGAAGTTCGAACTGAAGCCCCGGACCGAAGGGACAGTGGAGTTTCACTACAGCGCCACGTTCGAGATCTATCCCGAGGTGAAAGTGGGAGACATCGCGGGAACGGCCATCGAGCGGCCGGCGCTCGTGGTCGGCGAGGCGGAGGTGGACAAGACGATCGAGATCATGCGCAGGCAGCGCGTGCGCTACGAGCAGGTCGAGCGCGCCGCGGAGACAGGCGACCGTGTCACGATCGATTTCCGCGGCACTCTCGATGGCGCCGAATTCCAGGGCTCGAGCGGGAGCGGCCAGCACGCGGTGCTGGGCGAAGGTCGGCTGCTTCCGGATTTCGAAGCCGGCGTCATCGGGATGACGCCGGGCGAATCGAAGGCTTTCGATGCGCGTTTTCCCGGCGATTACCAGGGCCGGGAGGTGGCGGGGAAGACCGCCCGCTTCGAGGTCACGCTCAGCCACGTCGCCGCGCCGCGCCTGCCCGAGGTCGACGCCGGATTCGCGAAAAGCCTGGGCGTCGCGGACGGCGACCTTACCAGGATGCGCGCCGAGGTGAAGGCCAATCTCGAGCGCGAGGTGAAGGCCAAGCTTAGAAGCCGCCTGCGCGACCAGGTGATGCAGGCGCTGCTCGACGCCACGCACATCGATGCCCCCCGCTCGCTGGTGCAGATCGAGATCGAGCGCCTGAGGACAGGCGCGCGGCAGGAACTGGCGACACGCGGCGTCAAGGTGACGGAAGAGACGCCGCTGCCAATCGACCTGTTCGAGCAGCAGGCCCGGCGGCGCGTCAACCTGGGCCTGATCCTGGGCGAGCTGGTGAGGATGCACAACCTCTACCCGAAGCCCGAGCAGGTGAGGGGGCTGGTCGAGGAGCAGGCCCAGAGCTACGAGCGCCCCGAGGAAGTGGTCAAATGGTTCTACGCGGCGCCGGAGCGGCTGCGCGACATCGAATCCGCGTCACTGGAGGACAACGTGGTGGCATGGGCGCTCGGCGTCGCCAAAGTGACTGACGGGACCGTCAATTTCGACGATTTAATGGGGAAGCAATGATGACGAATGTCAGCGAACCGAGGGGTCTCGGACTGATCCCGATGGTGATCGAGCAGAGCGGACGGGGCGAGCGCGCCTATGACATCTATTCGCGCCTGCTCAAGGAGCGCGTGGTGTTCCTGGTGGGGCCGGTAACCGAGGTGACCGCCAACCTGATCGTGGCGCAGTTCCTGTTCCTGGAATCGGAGAACCCGGACAAGGAGATTTCGTTCTACATCAACTCGCCGGGGGGGTCGGTCTCCGACGGGCTGGCGATCTACGATACGATGCAATTCATCAAGCCCAACGTCTCGACGCTGTGCATCGGGCAGGCCGCGAGCATGGGCGCACTGCTGCTGGCGGCCGGCGCCAAGGGCAAGCGCTTCTGCCTGCCCAACTCGCGCGTGATGATCCACCAGCCGATGGGCGGCTTCCAGGGCCAGGCTTCCGACGTGGAGATCCACGCGCGGGAAATCCTGAACCGCAAGGCGAAGCTCAACGAGATTTTCGCCAGGCACACCGGCCAGGACCTGAAGACCGTCGAGCGGGACACCGACCGCGACAATTTCCTGAGCGCCGAGCAGGCGCTCGGCTACGGGATCGTGGACAAGGTCCTGACGAGCAGAACCGAAGGCGTAAAATGAGGTCCCACGGACAGGAATAGCCCATGACTGACAAGGTCGGCGGGGAAAAGCTGCTTTACTGCTCGTTCTGCGGGAAGAGCCAGCACGAGGTGCGCAAGCTCATCGCGGGGCCGTCGGTGTTCATCTGCGACGAGTGCATCGAGTTGTGCAACGACATCATCCGCGAGGAGACCCAGGGCGAGCACGGGTCGAAGGGCGCCAAATCCGACCTGCCGGTGCCGAAGGAGATCCGCGGGATCCTCGACCAGTACGTGATCGGCCAGGAAGTCGCCAAGAAGATCCTCTCGGTTGCCGTCTACAACCATTACAAGCGGCTGAAGACGCTCGCCAAGAACGACGACATCGAGCTGGCGAAGTCGAACATCCTGCTGATCGGTCCGACGGGATCGGGCAAGACGCTGCTCGCCCAGACGCTCGCGCGGCTTCTCAACGTGCCTTTCGTCATGGCGGACGCGACCACGCTGACGGAAGCGGGTTACGTCGGAGAGGACGTCGAAAACATCATCCAGAAGCTGCTGCAGAAGTGCGACTATGACGTCGAGAAGGCGCAGCGCGGCATCGTCTATATCGACGAGATCGACAAGATTTCGAGGAAGTCCGACAACCCCTCGATCACGCGCGACGTCTCCGGCGAAGGCGTGCAGCAGGCGCTGTTGAAGTTGATCGAGGGTACCGTCGCCTCGGTGCCGCCGCAGGGCGGGCGCAAGCACCCCAACCAGGAATTCGTGCAGGTGGACACGACCAACATCCTGTTCGTCTGCGGCGGCGCGTTCGACGGCCTCGAAAAGATCATCCGCGCGCGGTCCGAAAAGGGCGGCATCGGCTTCGGCGCGGAGGTCAGCTCGCGCGAGAACCGCAGGGACATCACCAAGGTGCTGCGCGACGTGCAGCCCGAGGACCTCATCAAGTACGGGCTGATCCCCGAGTTCGTGGGGCGGCTGCCGGTGGTGGCGACGCTGGAAGAGCTGGACGAGATTGCGCTGATCCAGATCCTCACCCAGCCCAAGAACGCCCTGCTCAAGCAGTTCCAGAAGATGTTCGGCATGGAAGGCGTCGAGCTGGAAGTGCGCGAGGCGGCGTTGAAGGCGGTCGCGCGGCGCGCGCTCGAGCGCAAGACCGGCGCGCGGGGCCTGCGCTCCATCCTTGAGCACACGCTGCTCAACACCATGTTCGATCTGCCTTCGCTGGAGAACGTGGTCAAGGTGGTGGTGGACGAGAACACGATCGTGAGCGATGCAACGCCGCTGCTGATCTACTCGGATCAGCCCAAGGTCGCGGGGTCCGCGCACTAGCGTGGATTACCCATACTCCCGGCGCCACGCCCCGGCATGCTTGCCGCGGTCGTTGCATGAAAGCGGTTTGGAATCATGGCGCTGCATGGTGCTTGAATTTCCGGGGATTTTCCCCCATCTTGTGAGTATCCAACTCTAACCGGTGAACCACGATGCCTGACGAGCCAAGCCTCACTCAAATGCCTCTGCTGCCGCTGCGCGACGTGGTGGTGTTCCCGCACATGGTGATCCCACTGTTCGTCGGGCGCCCGAAGTCGATCAAGGCGCTGGAGACGGCGATGGAAGCGGGCAAGAGCATCGTGCTGGTCGCGCAGAAATCCGCCGCGAAGGACGATCCGTTGCCCGAGGACCTCTACCGGATCGGCAGCATCGCCAACATCCTGCAGATGCTGAAACTCCCGGACGGCACCGTGAAGGTGCTGGTCGAGGGCAGCCAGCGCGCCCGGCTGCACGAGATCGTGGATCTCAAGACGCACTACGCCGTCGCGGTGACGCCGGTCGCGGCGGACACCACCGCTGACCACGAGATCGAGGCGATGCGGCGCACGATGATCCAGCAGTTCGACCAGTACGTGAAACTCAACAAGAAGATCCCGCCCGAGATCCTCACCTCGCTCGCCGGGATCGACGAGGCCGGGCGGCTCGGCGATACCATCGCCGCGCACCTGCCGCTGAAGCTCGAGCAGAAACAGGAAGTGCTCGAGATGTTCGGGGTCAAGCAGCGCCTCGAGCACCTGCTGAAGCTGGTCGAGGGCGAGCTCGAGATCCTCCAGGTCGAGAAGCGCATCCGCGGGCGCGTCAAGCGCCAGATGGAGAAGAGCCAGCGCGAGTACTATCTCAACGAGCAGGTGAAGGCGATCCAGAAGGAGCTCGGCGAGATGGACGAGGGCGCCGACATCGACGAGATCGAGAAGCGCATCAAGTCCGCGCATATGCCCAAGGAAGCGCGCAAGAAGGCCGAATCGGAGCTGAAGAAACTGAAGCTGATGTCGCCGATGTCGGCCGAGGCGACTGTCGTGCGCAACTACATCGAGGCCATGGTGTCGCTGCCGTGGAAGAAGAAGAGCAAGATCAACACCGACCTCGGTGCCGCCGAGAAAGTGCTGAACGAGGACCACTACGGCCTGGAGAAAGTGAAGGAGCGCATCGTCGAGTACCTGGCCGTGCAGCAGCGCGTGGACAAGCTGAAGGCCCCCATCCTGTGCCTCGTCGGCGCCCCCGGCGTGGGCAAGACCTCGCTCGGCCAGTCGATCGCGCGCGCGACCAACCGCAAATTCATCCGCATGTCGTTGGGCGGCGTGCGGGATGAGGCGGAGATCCGCGGCCACCGGCGCACCTACATCGGCTCGATGCCCGGCAAGATCCTGCAGAACATGACGCGGGTCGGCGTGAGGAACCCCCTGTTCCTGCTCGACGAGGTGGACAAGATGGGCATGGACTTCCGGGGCGATCCGGCGAGCGCGCTGCTCGAGGTGCTCGACCCCGAGCAGAACCACACCTTCGTGGACCATTACGTCGAGGTCGAGTACGACCTTTCGGACGTGATGTTCGTGTGCACGGCCAACACGCTCAACATCCCGCCGGCGCTGCTCGACCGCATGGAGACGATCCGGCTCTCGGGCTACACCGAGGACGAGAAGGTCAACATCGCGTTGAAGCACCTGCTGCCCAAGCTCATGAAAAACCACGGGTTGAAGCCCGAGGAACTCGCCATATCCGAGAGCGCGGTGCGCGATATCGTCCGCTATTACACGCGGGAAGCCGGAGTGCGGGCGCTCGAGCGGGAGCTTTCCAAGATCTGCCGCAAGGTGGTCAAGACGCTGGTGAGCGACGGCGGGGAGCGCAAGCTGGCGGTTTCCGCCCGCAACCTCGACAAGTACCTGAGCGTGCGGCGCTACAGCTACGGCATGGCGGAGAAGAGAAACCAGGTCGGGCAGGTCTCGGGTCTCGCCTGGACCGAGGTGGGGGGCGAACTCCTCACCATCGAGGCGGCGATCATGTCCGGCAAGGGCAAAATGACCACCACCGGCAAGTTGGGCGAGGTGATGCAGGAATCGGTGCAGGCGGCGCTCTCCGTCGTGCGCAGCCGTTCCCGGCGACTCGGCATTCCGGTGGACTTCTACCAGAAGAACGACATCCACATCCACCTGCCGGAAGGCGCCACGCCCAAGGATGGGCCGAGCGCCGGCATCGGGATCTGCACCGCGATGGTATCCGCGTTGACCGGCATCCCGGTGCGCTCCGACGTGGCGATGACCGGGGAAATCACGCTACGGGGTGAAGTGCTGCAGATCGGCGGCCTGAAAGAGAAGCTCCTCGCGGCGCACCGCGGCGGGATCAAGACCGTGCTGATCCCCGAGGAAAACGTGAAGGACCTCGCGGAGATCCCGGACAACGTCAAGAACCGGCTCGACATTCACCCGGTGAAGTGGATTGACAATGTGTTCGAGCTGGCGCTCGAGCGCAAGCCCGAGCCGCTGTCCGAGGACGACGTCGCACCGCCGTTGCCGCCGGTCACGGAGGCGCCTGCTCCGGCGGCCGTCAAGCACTGAATATCGGGACCGGTGATCGGTTGTTGTTGGTGTTCCAGCAAAAGGGCGGCTCTGCCGCCCTTTTTGTTTGGGTGCTCATGATTTGAGCGGTGAGTGGCCACTCGTCGCGGATTGCGCCGCCCAATCATTCAATCGCTCAATTACTTAATCGCCACTTCTCGCTTCACTTCTTCAGTCTGCGCGCGCTGGCGCATCGCTGCGCGCAATGTTTTCCACAACGTTGGCACGGCAGTTGCCTGAAAATATTTTTATTTTTGCTTGACACCGGCTTTTCACGCTTGCTATAAAGAAGCCGGCGCAATTCACATCCGCGTTCGTCGACATACCAACTGAAAAGATTGTTCCGCAGCCGCCTTTGATGCTTGAAGGTGCGGCTGAGCAAGGGAT
>JBGQGU010000119.1:0-8289 GCA_041497655.1 Gammaproteobacteria bacterium | reverse complement strand
GGCGAGGTTGCGCGCTCGATGGCATTGGTTCCGGACGCGCCCGGGCTGTCGGCCGAAGGCTGGTTCGAAACCGAGCACATGAATTACCCCTATGGCGTCCAGGTCGCGGTGGTAAAGGTGGACCGGGAAACAGGAGGCGTGGAAGTGGAGCGGTTTCTCATCGCCTACGATGTCGGGCGCGCGGTCAACCCGATGCTGGTCGAGGGCCAGATTGCAGGCGGTTTCGCGCAGGGATTGGGCGGCGCGCTGCTGGAGGAGTTCCAGTACGACGAGCGCGGGCAGCCGCTGTCGGTCACTTTTGCCGACTACCTGCTGCCCACCGTGAGCGAGACGCCGATGGTGGACGTCATCGTCTCGGAGGATGCGCCGAGCCCGCTCAACCCGCTTGGGCTGAAAGGCGCGGGCGAAGCTGGAGTCACCGCGGTGGGCGCGGCACTGGCCGCCGCGATCGACGATGCGATCGGAATCCCAGGCGCGGTGACGCGTCTTCCCGTCACCCCGATGCGGCTGAAGGAGATACTGGACCGCGCGAGCGGTGCCAAGACTGATTAGCCGCCGATGGACGCCGATCAAATAAATACATACCGCCAAGACATTCTGAATAAAACTTGAACCGCCAGGACGCCGAGAGAACCCAGAACAAGTGTGAACCGCCAAGGCCGCTATGCGCACGTAGATGATAGAATTAATGCAGTTGATCGACTGAGGAACAATGCGCATGCGATCCTTGGCACTTACTCCGGGGCAGCGACGCCGCATCGAGAGGCTTGCCCTCCTCGCCGGCCGCACGCCGCGATCGATGCTGCGCTTCGTCCTGCGAGATGGCCTCGATGCGACTGAGCAAGACGTGCGTGAGACCATTGAAGCCGACGAAGATATAGACCGCAATGGCGCAATTCCGCACGGCAAAGTAATGGCGCGAGCGCGGGCCACAATCGAGCGGCATGCCGCGAAGCGCCGGCCAAAAGCCGCTTGAGTGGGCGCGCGCGGCTCGAGACGCGTTTGACGCGTCGATCGATTTCATCGCCAGCGAAGACCCTTTCACGGCGCGGCTGGTTGTCCAGCGCGTCGAGAACGCACTAACGCAGATTCGGGCTTACCCCAAAATCGGCAGGCCTGCCGGAGCACGTGGCCGGCGCGCTTTTCCGATACCAAACACCGGGCACATCCTCAACTATCGCGAGACCAAGAGCGCGATCCGTATCCTGCGCTGGTATCGCAGCAAGCAGAATGTGCCTCGGTAATCTCATTATGGATCGGCGGCCGGATCTTGCGCTGCATGACGTGTGCTCGTGACGCGATCGGCGTCCCGGGCGCCGTGACGCGGCTTCCTGTCACCCCGATGCGGCTGAAGGAGATACTGGACCGCTCCAGCGCTGGCGCGGAGGGCGGGTCTTGAGCGCGACGTTGCGAGTCTCGGCGCTCGCGCCGTTCAGGGTCCGCAGTTTCCGGTTCCAGTGGCCCGCCGACCTGGCGACCTCGTGGGCCTTCGAGATGGAGACGCTGATTCTCGGCTGGTACGTACTGGTCGAGACCCAATCGGTGCTGCTCCTCACGCTGTTCGCATCACTGGCGTATCTCGGAACCTTGCTCGCGCCGATGTTCGGCGTGATGGGCCATCGGATCGGCCACAAGAAACTCTTTTCTGCCATGCGAGCCACCTACGCCACGCTGGCGACCGCGCTGATGATCCTCATTTTGACCGGCGCGCTGGTCCCGGTGCACGTGTTCATCATCGCTGCGCTGATGGGCCTCGTGCGACCCTCGGACCTCGTGATGCGCTATTCGCTGATCGGCGAAACCATGCCGGGCAACCTGCTGATGGGGGCGACGAGCGTCTCGCGCACCACGCAGGACTCGGCCCGTATCATCGGCGCGCTCGCCGGAGCGGGACTGGTCGCGGCGCTCGGCATGGGACCGGCCTACGTGGTGATTGCCTGCTTCTACGCGGTGAGCTTCCTCTTCACGCTGGGCGTTGGCGGCGCGCGCCCCAAGTCGCAGCCGTCCGATGAGCTGGCGGGCGTGTCCTCGCGTCCGTCGCCTTGGCACGATTTGAGGGATGTCGTCGCCTATGTCTGGAACACTCCTCAGCTGCTCGCCGCGATGGCGCTCGCTTTCCTGGTCAACCTGACGGCTTTCCCGCTGGTGATGGGATTGCTGCCGTACGTGGCGAAGGAGCTTTACCATACCGATCAGACCGGGCTCGGCTACCTGGTTGCGAGCTTCGCGTTCGGCGCACTGCTGGGCTCCATTACACTGAGCCGGATCGGGCACACCATCCGGCCGGGGCGCATGATGGTTGTCTGCTGCGCAACCTGGTACGCCATGATCATGGTGTTCGCGCAGATGCAGGGACTTCCCGGCGGCAGCATGGCCCTCATTCTCGCCGGCCTGGCGCAAAGCCTGAGCATGGTTCCGATGCAGGCGATGCTGCTGCGCGTCGCGGCCGAGCGCTTCCGCGGCGGCGTCATGGGGATACGGATGCTGATGATCTACGGCGTGCCGATCGGGCTCATGATCGCGGGCCCGCTGATCGGCCGCTTCGGCTACCCAGCGACCGCGACGCTCTATTGCGCGATCGGTCTGGCGTTCATACTGGTGATCGCCGTCCGCTGGCGCGCCCATCTCTGGAGATTGGGGGCGCCGGCGAACGCGCGGTAAAGGTGAGCTTGCCTCCCCACTAGGCGGCATGAACTCAGACCGGTGATTAACTCCCCTCCTGCCTGAGGAGGGGTGCCTGCGAAGCAGGCGGGGTGGTGGGAGAGGGTCATCCTTTACCCTTCACCTCGCTTTGTACAGTCCCCTGTCAGGACGCGGTGACTGTCCGAAGCCATTTTCCGGATACGTCGCAAAGCGGTCATTCGCGCCCATTACTCGATCACCCTATCGGCGCGAAACAGGACTGACTGCGGGATCGTGATCCCCAGCGCCTTGGCGGTCTTCAGGTTGATCACCAGCTCGAACCGGGTCGCCCGATCGATCGGCAGGTCGCCGGGTTTCGCGCCCTTGAGGATCTTGTCCACGTAGGTGGCGGCGCGCCGGAACAAGTCGGCACGGTCTGGCCCATAGGCCACAAGACCGCCAGCGTCCGCGAATTCCGAAGTGTGAAATATCGACGGCAGGCGGTTCTTTGCCGCAAAGCCCGCGATCCGTTTTAGATTCGTACCGAACACCGGGTCTCCTGTGAGGAAAAGAGCGCCAGCGCGCGCCCGGGTCGCGGCTTCGAACGCTTTGTCTAACTCATTGGGGCTCCGTACCTCCAGCGAATGAAGCTGGATTCCCAGCTGCCGTGCCGGGAGTTGAAGTTCTTTCCAAAGGAGTGTCGAGGCTACGCCCTGTGGATTCCAGAGCACAGCCACACGGGAGAGCTTGGGAACCATTTCCTTAAGCAGCTCCAGCCGTTTTCCGACCGTCTCCTGGGTCATTTGGGACAAACCCGTGATGTTGCCGCCGGGCCGCGCCAGGCTCTCAACCAGTCCCATGGCAACAGGGTCACCCGCAACCGCGATAACGATAGGGATAGCCGTGGTGGCTTTTTGGGCAGCCAGAGCATCGGGAGTAACGGAAGCGACGATGACCTCAACCTTGAGACGGACGAGATCGGCTGCAAGGTCAGGGAGGCGATCGTGTCTGCCCTCCGCATAGCGGTACTCGATGCTGATGTTCTTTCCTTCAGTCCATCCGAGGTCGCGGAGACCTTGACGGAATGCCTGGTGCCAGGCCGCGGTATCGGAAGGAGTCCATGGCGAGAGCAGTCCTATCCGGCGGACTTTTGCCGGTGCCTGCGCGCGTACCGCGCCCATCCATCCGATGACAGGCCATGCAGCCGCGGCCAGGATGAGCGCCCGTCGCGTTGAACGGCACGGAGTGTCCGCTCGAACGCGACGACGCGAGCCGGCATGAACATGTCCGGTCTCGCGGTTCATTCGATGACCCTGTTCGCACGCACCGCGAGGTCGCGCGGTATATCGAGCTTGAGAGCTTTGGCGGTTTTCAGGTTGATTACCAGCTCGAACTTCGTCGATTGCTCGATCGGCAGGTCTGCCGGCTTCGCGCCCTTCAAAATCCTGTCCACGTAGTAGGCGGCGCGGCGGTAGTTCGCCAACGCGTCAGCGCTGTAGCTGAGGAGCGCTCCCTCCTCAGCGTACTCGCGAACTCCCGCGACCACCGGCCAGCGTTGCGCCAGCGCGAGCTTCACGATGCGACGCCGCTCGACCCTTAGAATCGGGCTCAGCAACACGACAAGAGCCTGCGCACCCTCCTTCGCCAGGCGCGCGATGGCCGGCTCGATGTCTTCCGGTTTAGCCACCTCGGCGAAGCGCGCTTCCACCGAGTATTGCACTGCGGAACGGCGCACCGCTTCCGTCGCCAAGGCGCGACCGGGGACGTTAAGGTTAGTGCCGGACAAAACACCGACGCGCTTCACCTTCGGCGCGGCGGCGACCAACAGCTCGATATACTTCTCCGAAATGTTGATGTTGAAATTAGTAAGCCCGGTGATCATGCCGCCGGGCCGCGCGAGGCTTTTCACGAGCCCCCACGCCACCGGATCGCCGCCGCTGGCCATCACGATCGGGGTCTTGGGTGCGGCCTTGGCTGCGGCGGGTATTGCCGTCGTCGGCGCGGCAACAATGATTGCCGGCTTCTTCGCTGCCAGCTCCTCGGCCAAGGGCTGCAATCGGGCATCCCGTGCGTCTCCCCAGCGCTCTTCGATCACGATCTGCGAGCCTTCCTTCCAGCCGAGCGCCGCGAGCCCTTCCTTGAACGCGCTAAGGTAGTCCGCGCTCGACTCACGTGAGTCCGCGTGGAGCCAGCCGATCAAAATCGGCTGCTTCGATTGCGCGAGCACCGCGCCCGCCCACGCAAGCGCGGGCCACGCAGCCGCGGTAATGATAAATGTGCGGCGCGTTTTCACTCGATCACCCTGTCTGTCCGTTCAAAGTCCTTGCACTGTGAGCTTACTGTAGTTACAATAAGATCGTGATTGTCTGGGACGAGCGTAAGCGCGCGGCGAACCTCGCCAAGCACGGCCTGGACTTTGCGGACGCATGGCGCGTGTTCGAAAGTCTCTCGAAGCTTACTTTCGAGTCCGCCCGTAGAGGGGAGAACCGGAAGCTTGATCTCGCTATGGTTGAGAACGTGCTGTTGGCATTCGTATATGTCGAGCGCAGAAGCGCGGTGCGGGCGATTTCGTTGCGCCGCGCTTCGCGCGTGGAACGGAGAATGTATGAAAAAACAATCAAAACGCAGTCGCACTGATTGGGCACGCGTCAAAGCGGAAGCACGCGCCGGCGCGCCGGTCACTTTCGACCCGAAAACCGATCCGTATGATCCGAACAATCCGAAGGCCGTAGCCGCGTTCTGGCGCGGTGCGACGGTGCGCCGGCCGGGACAGCGCGGCCCGCAGAAGTCCCCGACCAAAGAGCAGGTCACGCTTAGGCTCGACCGGGAGGTGCTGGCGCATTTTCGCCGCCGCGGCCCCGGTTGGCAGACGCGGCTCAGCGAATCGCTGAAGCGCCTCGTTTCGCGGGGCCGGTAGTCCATCGCTGGATGTGGATTAGAGAACGCCCGTCGCGTTGAACGGCACGGAGTGTCCGCTCGAACGCGACGACGCGAGCCGGCATGAACATGTCCGGTCTCGCGTTTCATTCGATGACCTCGTCCGCCCGCAGCAGCAGCTCCTGCGGAATGGTGAGTCCGAGCGCGTTGGCGGTCTTGCGGTTGATTACGAGCTGGTAGCGTGTCGGCAGCTCGAAGGGCAACTCGCCGGGTTTCGCGCCCTTGAGGATCTTGTCCACAAAGATCGCGGCGCGCCGGAAGTTGTCGATGGTGTTCGCAGCGTAGATGAACAGGCCGCCCGCATCTGAGAACTCGATGTTCGCGAACGAGGAGGGCAGCCGATGCTTGAGCGCGAGCCCGGCGATTTGCCGTCGCTGTTGGCGGAACAACGCGTCAACCAGGACGATTACGGCGTCGGCGCCATTCCGCGTCATGAAGGCAAAGCCGCGCTCGATGTCCTCCGGACTGCTCACCGCCACGGGCAGCACCTGCCTGCCGGATCGTTGCGCCGCCACCTGCACACTGAGCAGGAGCGGCGGATGCCCGGCATTGGCCGGGTTCAACAGGACCGCAATGCGCGTTATCCGGGGCACCGCGGTCGTTAACAGCTCGACGTGTTTCTGGATCACTTCAGCGGTACCGCTGGACAGGCCCGTGATGTTGCCACCCGGCTTCGCGAGGCTCATTGCCAAGCCGTCACGCACCGGGTCGGGCACAATCGGGACCACGATGGGAATCGTGCTCGTCGTCCGCTGCGCGGCGTGGCTTGCGGCAACTCCCGCGGTCACAATGACGTCTGCGTTCAGCTGCACCAGCTCGGCAGCCAAGGCCGAAAGCCGCTCGTTATGGCCGTCCGCGAATCGCGACTCGAAGACAAAGTGCTTCCCCTCGACGTACCCCAGCTCCTTCATGCCCTGCAGGAAGGCGGGTATCCGACTCTCCAGCGCCAATTGGCGAGAGCTCGGTTCGAGATAGCCGATGCGCCAGACCTTGCCCTTTTGCTGGGCCAGTGCGGCAAATGGCGCGACGAGCACGGCCGTACCAAACGCAACGAGAAGTTTGCGACGATTGTTCATTCACTCCCCTTGGTAAGGCGCCCATTATGCTCGCTTACGTTAGGAGTTTGTCGGACTCTGGTCGGACAAACAGCAGCCGGTCGGACATCTGAGTCCGACCGGCTGCTAGGGACGGCAGACCGGCGAGTCATTGCCAAGAAGGGACCTGTCCCGGACGAACGACTGCTTGTCTTAGTGGAAAGACTAATAAGGACAGCCCCTAAGAAGCTGTCGTACGGTGGTCTGCAGCGGAGAGCTTAGTCGAGCCGGATGTTGGCGAGCCTGATCACTTTGGCGTATTTCTCGATTTCCCGCTTGAGCAGCGCCGACAGCTCCTCGGGGCTGCTGGCGACAGGATCCAGAGCCTCCTTCGGCATGAATGCTCTTATCTCCGGGGTATCGAGCGCCTTGCGGATTTCTGCGTTCATCTTGTCCACGATCGGTTTCGGTGTGCCCTTGGGGTAGAACATCGCGTACCAATTGTCGGACTCGAAACCGGGATATATGGAATTCATCGTCGGCAGATCCGGCAGCGACGAGGACCGCTTCGGTGTCGTGACTGCAAGCGCTTTTGCTTTGCCGGAGTTCAGGTGCGGCATGATCGAAGGCGCCGTGGCGAAGATGTAATCCACTTCTCCCGAGATCAACGCCAGCACCGCCGGCCCGCCGCCGCGGTAGGTGAGCACGGTCGACTTGATCCCGACCACCTGGTTAAACATTTCACCGGTGAGATGGCTGGTGCTGCCCGCCGTATTGCCGGCCGCGTTCATGCCGCCGGACGTTCGCTTCGCCAGCGCCACGAGCTCCTTGACAGATTTCGCCGGGACGCTCGGGTGCACGGACAACACCAGCGGTGTCGAAGAAATCCAGCTGATCGGCGTGAGATCCTTGTGCACGTCGAATTTCATGCGCTTGGCGTAGAGGGTAACGGCCACCGAGATGCTGCCCGACGTGAAGAGTATGGTGTTGCCGTCCGGCGGGGAATCCACGGCGAGCTGGCCCGCGATCAGGCCCCCGGCGCCGGTCCGGTTATCGATGATGAAGTTTTGCCCCATGCTTTTCTGGAACGCAACCGACAGCAGCCGGGCCTGGATATCCGTCCCGCCGCCCGGCGGGAACGGCACCAGGATCCGCACGGTCTTGTCGGGCCACTGCTGGGCGACGGCCTGCATAGGGGTGGTGGCCGAAATTGCGGCGACTGCCGCCAGTGCGCATGCTGCTGTTCTCATGTGGACCTCCGTTACAGGACTTGGGTCATGAATCCGTGTTTATCTGGGCTCAATCCGCACGAAGATTCGCGTCCTTGATGACTTTCGCCCACTTCGCGAATTCGTTCTTCACGTACATCGCGGCTTCAGGCGGCGTGTTGCCGAGCGGCTCGGCGCCCACCTTCTCGAAGCCGCCCGCGACGCCCGGGTTTTGCGACGCCTTCCGGATTTCGGCATTGAGCGTCGCGATGACGGGCTTGGGTGTGCTCCCGGGCGCGAACAGGCCGAGCCAGAGATTGACCTCGAAACCCGGATAGCCCGCTTCGATCATCGTCGGCACGTTGGATAGCGCCGCGGCGCGCTTTGCGCCCGTCGTCGCCAGGCCGCGCAGCCGGCCGTCCTTGATGAAGGGCAGGGCGGCGGTGATGCTGCTGAACGTCATCTGCACCTGGCCGCCGATCAAATCC
>JBGQGU010000118.1:0-8308 GCA_041497655.1 Gammaproteobacteria bacterium | reverse complement strand
ATCTTGAGAGCGGAGCGGAACTCGTCGCGGCAGCGCTGCTCGCGGCCCGAAACGCAGTGGATGAAGGCGAGATACTTGTGCGCCTTGACCTGGTCGTCCCTGCCGAGCCCCTGGTCGAGGCCCGACTGCAGCAGGCGCGCGGCCTCGCTGTAGTTTGCGTCCTCGTACTGCTTGATGCCGTCGGTAAGGTCCTGCGCCCCCTTGGGCGCCTGGAACAGGGTCTTCAAATCCTGCTGTAGGCTCTTGACGGTAGCGGACTCGCAGCCGCCGAGGAACGCGGCGAGCACCGCCACCAGCGTCAGTCTCAAGAACGTCATCCTCCCCCCTCAATTCTGGAATTTGTGCCTAATTCTAATCCTACTGCCGGACTTGGCATCCACGATCTCGACATGGGGGGGGAAATCCGCGTTTCTGATCTCGATCCGGTGCCGGCCCGGCGTGAGATCGACGTTGCGCAGCGGGGGCGAGATGCCGCGCATCTTGCCGTCTATATGGACCTCGCCCCATGGCGAGATGGCGAAGCTGGCCGTCGCCGGTGCGGCAATCTCCGCCACTGCCGCGGGCGCTTCCTCGATCTCCTCTGCCGGAGGGGTCCTGGCCGTGGCAGTCGCGGGCTTGGGTTTGGGCTGAGCAGCGCCAAACCTGGCCGAAGCAGCAGCAGTCCTGGAGGGAGCGGTAGCAGGTTTCGAGGGGGCGGCGGCAGGCTTGCTCGGAGCATCCGGATTCTTTTCCGGGACCCCTTCCCTTACTGGAGCGGGAGCCTGCGCCACCGCGATCCTGGTCGGGGGTGACGGCGGGGACGCCACGGGCGCCGCGGCGGGCTGGCGGCTCAACCGCAATCCCACGGCAATGGTGAGGATGGCGACCGCGGCAAGCGCGGTGCCGAGCCGCGGCTTACGGCGCAGGTTGTCGGTGACCACCAAGGCGGTCTGCGACAGCTTGTCCAGCACGACCGCGCTGCTTCCGGAGGGCTGCTGGCGCTTGGGGTTCGTGGTGACGGCGCGCTGCAACGATGCGCTGGTCGCCTGCACGGTGTAGATCTCATGCTCGCGCACGTGCTTATCGGTGCGCGAGCCTTCGTAGTGGAAAAGCCGCCCGTAGCCCTCGGACAGGCACGACACCACTTCGTAGAACGAGCGCGAAACCACGATCTGGCCGGGCTCGGAGAAGCTCATCACGCGCTGCGCGACGTTGATGCCGTCGCCGATGATGTTGGGCTGGCCGTTGATGTCCTTTACCAGTCTCACCGGACCGAGGTTGATGCCGATGCGCATCCTGAGCTCCGGCCCGGGCGGCTGCGGCCTCTCCAGCGCCTCGCGCAGCGAGAGGCTCACGTAGAGCGCGTCCTCCGGATCGCCGAGGAAGGAAAGCGCCGCGCCGTCGCCGGTGTCGAGGATGATGCGGTCGTTGGGCGCGACGTTCGCCAGTGCCTCCGTCAGCAGCGTGTTCAATCGTTCCTTGAAGAAGATCTGCTCGGCGACGGGCTTCTTCGAGTACTCGACCATGTCGAGAAACACGACGCTGCAGATAAAGGTGCGGTTGATCGCGGTTTGCATCGCGTTCGCTTACGAAGCGTGGCGGTTGGGGCGTGCCTGCCGCAGGATGCCGGATGATGCGTGACCCACGACGCGTGCAAAAGGAACCCTGTCTCCCTTAGCGTTGGGGGCGAGGGTAGGGCGAAACGTATTCATTCGTGCATTCATGTTCTAAGATACTGATTTTAGGTTCATTTGATGCGCATTCCGGGCAGGGCACCTGAATCCGGGGAGAGCAAGTATAAGCCGGGTCCGTCGCCGCTCGCAGCGAGGACCATGCCCTCGGAAACCCCGAACTTCATCTTGCGCGGAGCCATGTTCGAGACCGCAACCGTGAGCCGGCCCCGGAGACTCTCCGGGTCGTACGCCGACTTGATTCCCGCGAACACCGTTTTCGTCGTGCCGCCGAAGTCGAGCCTGAGCATCAACAGTTTATCCGCGCCCTCGACGTGCTCGGCGGTCACTATTCTGGCGATCCGCAAATCTATCTTATTAAAGTCATCAATCGTGATTTGCGGAGCGCCACCGACTGCTCCTTCCCCCCTGGCGGGGGAAGGCTGGGATGGGGGGGTGGATGTCATCGATGGTTCCCTTTCGATTTCGAAAAGCGCGTCAAGCTGCTTTTCCTCGACGCGGGTCATGAGATGCTTGTATGGACTGAGTCTATCCGGCCGAAGCTTACGATCTTCGAACGTTAACTCACGGTCGAGTCCGAACAGTTCCCGGGCAACCGTCGATGCAACAGCCGGAAGAATGGGCGCAAGATAGACGGTCAAGACAAAAAATGCATCAAGCGCTTCAGTACATACCCGGTGCAGTTCCGCAAGTTGCTCGCCTGCTCCTTTCGCTAGTTCCCAGGGTTTTTGCTGGTCGAAGCGTTGATTCGCGATATCTGCGACACGCATGACTTCGCGGATCACTTTGCCGAATTCACGCGTTTCATATGCCTCAGCGATAACGTCTTCTGATCCAATTGCGACAGCCCAGCTGAATTGTGGATTGATTCGACCGGCCGGAAACTTATAGAGCTTCCCGCCAAACGTCTTTGAGATAAATCCAGCTGCCCGACTCGCAATATTGACGTACTTCCCGATCAAGTCGCTATTAACCCGTGCAATGAAATCATCGGGATTGAAATCCAGGTCCTCGACGTTGCCGTTGAGCTTGGCGGCGATGTAGTAGCGCAGCCACTCGGGGTTCATGCCGAGCTTGAGGTAGCGCAGCGGGTCGATGCCGGTGCCGCGTGACTTGGACATTTTCTCGCCGGACACGCCGATAAAGCCGTGCACGTTGACCTGGTCCGGCGTCTTGTAGAGGCCGGAGAATTGGAGCATCGCCGGCCAGAATAGCGTGTGGAAATAAATGATGTCCTTGCCGATGAAGTGGACCATCTCGATGCCGCTGCCGGGTTTCACGATCGCACCGAAGTCGATGCCTTTGCGGTCGCAATAGTTCTTCAGGCTCGCGAAATAGCCGACCGGGGCGTCCAGCCAGACGTACAAGTACTTTTCCTCCTTGATATCCGGGATCCGGATGCCGAAATAAGGCGGGTCGCGCGAGATGTCCCAGTCGGCGAGCGTCTTCTCGTCCTTGCCCTCCAGCCATTCCTTCGCCTTATTGGCGACCTGCGGCTGCAGCCGTCCCGGCTTGTGGATCCACTCGCGCAGGAACTTCTTGCAATCCGAATCGGACAGCTTGAAAAAGTAGTGCTCCGATGATTTCATCAACGGCGTGGCGCCGGACAGCGTCGAGTAGGGATTTTTCAGCTTCGTAGGCGAATAGACCGAACTGCAGTTCTCGCAGGCGTCCCCGTACTGATCTTTCGCGCCGCAGTTCGGGCACTCGCCCTTGATGTAGCGGTCGGCGAGGAACATCCCCTTGACCGGGTCGTAGAACTGCTCGATCGTCTTCGGGTAGACGAGCCCTTTCGCCTTCAGCCGGCGATAGAGGTCCTGCGAGAGCTCGGTGTTCTCCTTCGAATGGGTCGAGTGCCAGTTGTCGAACTCGATATGGAAGCCGTCGAGATACTGCTTGCGTCCCCTCGCGACCTCGGCGACGAATAACTCCGGCGATTTTCCAGCCTTCTCGGCGGCGAGCATGATCGGCGCACCGTGCGCATCGTCGGCGCCGATGAAATGCACCACGCGATCCTGCATGCGCTGGAATCTCACCCAGATATCGGCCTGGATGTACTCCATGATGTGGCCGATGTGGAACGGCCCGTTCGCGTACGGAAGGGCCGTCGTAACGAAAATCCTGCGTTTCATAAGCGGTGGATTGTACCCGATAAATCCTTGCCGCCAGAATGGTTTAGCGCGACCTTTATAGGCGCAGCGCGGGTAATCGTCTAGAATCGCGCCCTACACTTTGATCGAGGCATTCCATGGCAGTCACGGAGCAGCAGGTTCAGGAAGCCCTGAAGAAGCTGATCGACCCTAATACCCGCAAGGACTACGTCACCACCAAGTCGGTGCGCAGCGTCAAAGTGGACGGCGACAAGGTCGCGGTGGAAATCCTGCTGGGCTACCCGGGGAAGAGCCAGCTTGAGCCGATCCGGCAGGAGATCACCAAGGCGCTCAAGGCGATCCCGGGTGTGGGGGGTGTGTCCGTCACCGTGCAGATGAAGATCGTCTCGCACGCCGTGCAGCGCGGCGTCAAGCTGGTTCCCGGCATCAAGAATATCATCGCCGTCGCCTCCGGCAAGGGCGGGGTGGGCAAGAGCACGACCGCGGTCAACCTGGCGCTCGGGCTGGCGGCGGAGGGCGCCAGCGTCGGCGTGCTCGACGCCGACATCTACGGCCCCTCGCAGCCGATCATGCTCGGCATCCGCGGCCGGCCGGAATCGCGCGACGGCAAGAGCCTCGAGCCGATGGAGGGGCACGGCATCCAGGCCATGTCCATCGGCTTCCTGATCGACCCGGACACCCCGATGGTGTGGCGGGGCCCGATGGTGACCCAGGCGCTGGAGCAGTTGTTGAACGAAACCAAGTGGCGGGACATCGATTACCTGGTGGTGGACTTGCCGCCCGGGACCGGCGACATCCAGTTGACGCTTGCCCAGCGCGTGCCGGTGACCGGAGCGGTTATCGTGACCACGCCCCAGGACATCGCACTGATCGACGCCCGCAAGGGGCTCAAGATGTTCGAGAAGGTCGGCATTCCCATCCTCGGCATCGTCGAGAACATGTCGCTCCACATCTGCTCCAAGTGCGGGCACGAGGAGCGCATCTTCGGGGCGGGCGGCGGGGAGCGGATGAGCAAGGACTACGACATCGAGCTGCTGGGCGCGCTGCCCCTCGATATCGCCATCCGCGAGCAGGCCGACTCCGGCAAGCCGACGATGGTCTCGGACCCCGACGGGCGGATCGCCGGCATCTACAGGCAGATCGCGCGCCGCGTGGCGGTGAAGATCGCCGATAAGGCGCAGGACCACACGGCGGCGTTTCCCAAGATCGTCATACAAAATACATAGCCGCCAGCGTTCAGCTGTCAGCTGTCAGCCAAGAGGTGGTCGCGGCAAAGCCGCGGTAGAATGGCCCCAGTCTGTGCACTGAATGCTGACGGCTGAGAGCTGACGAATGTCCATCAAGTCCGACCGCTGGATCCGGCGCATGGCGCTCGAGAAACGCATGATCGAGCCGTTCGAGCCCAACCAGGTGAAGGAGGTGAAGGGTCGCAAGGTGGTGTCCTACGGCACCTCGAGCTACGGCTACGACATCCGCTGCTCGGACGAATTCAAGCTTTTCACCAACATCAACACTACCATCGTCGACCCCAAGAATTTCGACCCGAACTCGTTCGTGGACCTGAAGAGCGAGGTCTGCATCATCCCGCCCAACTCCTTCGCGCTGGCCCGGACGGTGGAGTACTTCCACGTTCCCCGTAACGTGCTGGTCCTTTGCCTGGGAAAGAGCACCTACGCCCGCTGCGGCATCATCGTCAACGTGACACCCCTCGAGCCGGAGTGGGAGGGCTACGTTACCCTCGAATTTTCGAACACCACGCCCTTGCCGGCGAAGGTCTACGCCAATGAGGGGGTAGCGCAGGTGATCTTCCTCGAAGCCCAGCCCGACGACATCTGCGAGACCTCCTACCATGACCGGGCGGGGAAGTATCAGGGACAGCGGGGGGTCACGCCCCCGAAAGTCTGATAAACCCGGATAAATCCGGACGCTTCGCGCCGGTTTATCTCCGGCCGTTCGAGCGGACTGAAGCAGCCGCTCAACGCCCGGCGCCGGTTTATCTCCGACCACTGGAGCGGACAGCCCGGCTGCCGCTCAACTATGGTTAAACCCGGACGCGGGGCGCCGGTTTAACTCCGGGCATTCGAGCGGACGGCCAGACCGCCGCTCAATGCCCGGCGGGACTGGCAATCTCCCTGGCAGCCTGCCGGACTTAGGTGTCCGACAGGCTGCTAACAGGAGTTTGTCCGACCTAAGTCCGACAAACTCCCAGGCCAGGGTCATGGCCGTTCGGGCTCCCATCGCCCGTCACCGGTCCTCCGCCGTGCTTCTCGAAGTGGCCGACTTGAGCGCCTGGTTCCCCTGTCTATCGGCGGCGTCAACGCTTCGATTCGCGCTGGCCTGATTGCTTCGGGTTTCAGTTTGAGAAGCGCTGGAGGTCGCGCCGACGGCGCTTCTCGGCTGTCACAATTCTCTTCCGACGTTTCCGTTGCCGCCCGTCGCGCGCCGTTTCGACGCCGCTCACGCGCTTTCTTCTTGTTGCGTTACCGACACGCGCGCCGGGAGTTTTTTCGGAAAACATGAAATAACTCTTGATTCCTGGTACAGCGGCCATATAATTTGCGGAAGTTTTGCATTTTTGCGACGCGCGCCGGGTTTTGAAGGAAGAACGCATGACAGTGGCAAGAAAGTTTCGCCTCGAGGCAGATGCGGTTGCGAACCACCTGCCCGAAACCTAGGTCTCAAGGAGAGCATTGATGGCCGTGCGCCCTGTCGCCCTCAAGAATCCGCAAGCCACCCCCGAGACCGAACAGTCCCAACTCTTCGACACCCATCCCGAAGTCCGCCTGGACTTCAAGCACGTCCGCAAATCGATCAAGCAGGGCTACACCAAGCCCTTCCTTCTGGTCGATACAGGCATCGTCCGCACCAAAGTCCGCCGCTTTAAAGTCGCCATGCCGCGGGTGCAACCGCATTACGCGGTCAAGGCCAACCCCGATCCGCGGGTGCTGAAGGTCCTGATCGAGGAAGGCGCGGGCTTCGAGATCGCCTCCATTGCCGAGCTCGACCTCCTGCTCGAGCTCGGGGTGCCGGCCGCGGAGGTCTATTACAGCAACCCGATGAAGTCGCGGGCCTACATCGAGTACGCCGCGGCGAAGGGCGTCGAATGGTTCGTCCTGGACAGCCTCGAGGAGATGCGCAAGATCCACAGCATCAAGCCCGACGCCAAGCTCTACGTCCGCATCGAGGCCCCCAACGTCGGCAGCGACTGGCCGCTCGCGGGCAAGTTCGGGATGAAGGCGCAGGAAGTCGATGCCATCGTCGCCGAAGCTGTGGCGCTCAAGGCCGACCTGGCGGGCGTCACCTTCCACGTTGGCTCCCAGTGCCGCAACCCGGAAAACTGGCGGGTGGGCATCCAGGGCGCCAAGCGGGTGTTCAAGAAGATGCGCCTCGCGGGACTCAACCCGCGGCTGCTCAACATCGGCGGCGGCTACCCGGTGCGCCACGTCAAGCCCATCCCCGCGATCGAGAAGATCGCCGAGGTGGTGAACCACGCGCTGCGTGACGTGCCGCAAAGCGTGCGGGTGATGGCGGAACCGGGGCGTTACTTCGTATCGGATGCCGGCTACTTCGTCTGCCGCGTGGTCGGCACCGCCACCCGCTCCGGGAAGCGCTGGATGTACTGGGACGCGGGCGTCTTTGGCGGCGTCATCGAGACAACCGAGGGGCTGCGCTACGACGTGCAGACCGACCGCACCGGCAAGCTGATCCCCTGGAACATAGCCGGCCCGACCTGCGATTCGGTGGACGTCTGCATGCGGGACGAGCTGTTTCCCGATGACATGCGGGAGGGGGACTTCATCTACATCGCCAACGCCGGCGCCTACACCACCGCCTACGCCAGCAACTTTAACGGCTTCCCGCTGCCGGAGGTGCGCGTCATCTGACCTGGCCCCCACTCCGGGAAAAAGCGGGCCGCGGCCCGCTTTTTTACTGGTCGATGATCTTCTTGTACTTCTGCACCCACCCGCCGGCCTCGCTCTCGGCCTGGCGGATCTGGTCCGCGCTCAGGTCCTTGCCGACGGCCTTCAGGGCGTCCTGCGACACGTCGTCGCCCTGCAGCGCTGCGACCTTGAGCCAGAAGTAGGCACGTAGCGGGTCGCGCTCGAGCCCCTTGCCCTCGTAATAGAGCATGCCGAGGTTGTGCTGCGCCTGGATGTGGCCGCGCTGCGCCGCCCGGGTGAGCCATTGAGCCGCCTGCGCGTGGTCCTGCGCGATACCCTCGCCCCGGGAGTAGATCACGCCCAGGTTGTATTGCGCGCCGGGATCGTTTTGGGCGGCGGCGAACAGCCACCATTTGTGGGCGGTCTGCAGGTACTTCTCGACACCGAGGCCGCGCGCGTACATGAGCCCGAGGCTGGTCTGGGCGCGCGCGTCGCCCTGCCTGGCGAGCTGTTCGTACCAGCGCGCGGCTTCGCTGAAGTCTTGCTCGACCCCGCCCCGGCCGAGGTAGTACATCTCGGCGAGCTGCCGGGCGGCGGTCTTGTCGCCGGCGCCGGAGCGGACCTTGAGGTCCTCGACGCTGACTTT
>JBGQGU010000117.1:0-8324 GCA_041497655.1 Gammaproteobacteria bacterium | reverse complement strand
CCCGGCTGGATCGAGTTGATGGTGATGCCGTGCTGCGCCATCTCGCGCGACAGTCCCTTGGCCCACGCGTGCACCGCGGCCTTGGCCGAGTTCGCGGCATTGAGGCCGCGCGGCTCGGAAGTGCCGGTGATGTTGATGATGCGACCCCATCGCTTGGCGATCATGCCGGGGATCACCGCGTGGGAGAGCTCACGCAGTCGGATGAAGTTGACGAGGATACCTTCCGCCCATTGCTCCTTGGTCGCTTCGAAGGGGTAGGGCCGGCTGCCGCCGGCGGCATTCACCAGGATGTCGACGCGCCCGAGGCCAGACTGCGCCGCCTGGGCCAGTTTTTCGGCCGAGTTTTCCCGGTAGAGGTCCGCTTCGATGACCAGCGGCTCGGCGCCGCGCTCCGTAACGATTTCCCGGGCCAGTTCTTCGAGCAGGTTGACGCGCCTCGCGGCGATGGCGATCTTCACGCCCTCGCGGGCGAGCCCCAGCGCGATGGCGCGCCCGATGCCGCGCGAGGCGCCGGTGACGAGGGCTGTCTTGCCCGAGAGTTGGAGGTCCACTATGCCATCCTAATGGGGGAAGATGGAGGGGGTAACAGAGGGCGGGATTGTGCGCGTCTCCAGATTCACGGTTTCCCTACGGTGGTCTTCTTCGCTGTCGTTTTCAGTATTTCGATGAATCGCCGGGCAGCGGGGGACAGGTACGCGTCCTTACGATAGCTCACACCGACAGCGCGAATATAGGGCAGCCCCTTCACGTGCAACTCCGCCAGGCGAAAACGCGCCCCGACGTCCCGCAACAATCGCCTGGCGGTAAAGCCCAACACGTCCGAGGCCGCTACCAGGCTGATCTTGGGCGCAATGGCGGCTGTCTCCATTGCAATGACAGGAGGGGGAAAGCCCGCGTCTTCAAACATACGTCGCAGCCTACGGTGTGGGACCGTGCCGGACTCCGCCAACGCCCACCGTTCCCGCGCGATATCGGCGACCGTCAAATGCTTACGCCCGGCCAGCCGATGATTCGCGGACGCATAGACGACGAATGCGTCGTCAAACACGGGTTCGTGAACGAGTCCCTCGTAAGGGCTCGCCGGGATGCCGCTTACGATCAGCTCCAGCTCTCCCTTCCGCAACGTCGGTATCAGCACTTCGTGGCCCCCGAGCAAAATATTCAACGTTATTTTGGGCGAATCCGCTAACAGCCGGACATATGTTTGCTCCACTGGATTTGCGAGGGCTGTCGGTGTCGCGCCGATCTGCAAGTGGCCAGCACGCCCCTGGCTCAGGTCCGTGACTTCGTGATCCACGTCGTCGAGGTACAACTTCAGCCGTCGCGCGTGCGTCAGTACGGCGGCACCGACGGCGGTCAGCTCAACGCCCTTGGGCGTCCGCTTCACCAGCTTCGCCTGTGCCCATTTCTCCAGCCGACGCAGGATCTTGCTGACAGCGGGCTGGCTCATGTCCAAGGCTTCGGCCGCCCGCCGCAAGTTGCCGTGCTCCGCTACCACGGCGAAATACATGAGATCGCGCGCTTCCAATTTGATAACTGTAGGTTATTGCCTGATGAATAGTGGATGATTGCAGGAATCACCTTGCCGGGTCAATATGATTATGGAATTGCCCAGTGTGGAAATTTGAGGGGCCGGTGTTCGAGCGCTTTTGATCCGCAGCAGCCTTTACACGGGGAGGCCAAATGAGGTTCTCTGCTCGCTCGCTCGTTGCGCTGGTGCTCGCTGCCGCGCTGACCGCCGCACATGGTCAAACTGGAAAATGGCCGGAACGGATCGTACGCATCATCATTGCGGGCGGCCCTGCCGGCGGCGACAACTTTGTGACTCGTCTGATTGCGCCGAATCTCGGTGACCAGCTCGGCCAGCAATTCGTTGTCGAAAACCGGCCCGGCGTCGGTGGGATGCTCGGTCAAATGGCGGTGATGAAATCCCCGCCGGACGGCTATACGTGGCTGCTCGCCGGGGGCTCAATGGCAGGGGCGCGTTACGTCAATGCCAACGTTACCTATGACGTGTTGCACGATTTCACGCCAGTTTCGCTTCTCGAGACATCGAGCTTCGTCATGCTCGTGCATCCGACCATACCGGCGAAAGGCGCGAAGGAATACATCGCGCTGGCGCGCGCCCAGTCTGGGAAGATGACTTACGCGACGCTGGGCCCCGGGCAGATGCCCTACTGGAGCGCTATCCTGTTCAACAACATGGCGGGCATCAATTCCGTCGAAGTCCAGTACAAGGATTCCGCTATAGCGCTTGTCGACCTGATGGCCGGGCGGGTTGATTATTATTTCGCGCCGTCGGCCGCGGCAGTTGCGAACAAGGCAAAGCTGCGCGCGCTTGCCGTCACGAGCATCACGCGCTCACCCGCGTTTCCTGACGTGCCAACGATGGCGGAGGCGGCGCTGCCGGGATACGACATGCCGACGTGGCGCAGCATCATGGGACCGGCCAAGGTGCCTCGCGACATCGTCGTGTCTCTCAATGCCGCGATCGGCCGGACGCTGGCCATGCCGGACGTCCGCGAAAAGTTGCTCAACGCCGGATCCACAGCCGCGCCAAGCAGCCCCGAAGAACTCTCCAAGCGCTATGCCGACTGGATCGAGCGGTTCGGCAAGATCGCGAAGCAGGCCGGCATCAAGCCGCAATAAAGCTGATAAATACTGTCACCGGCGCGCCAGCTGAGCGGCAGTTTCATCGGCACCGCATCATAAGAATGGCGGAGAGGGCGGGATTCGAACCCGCGGTACGGTTTTCACCGTACTCACGCTTTCCAGGCGTGCGACTTAAACCACTCATCCACCTCTCCGGAAGACGAGATTTTACCCTCCATTGATTTTCCGCGCGATGAGCGGCCGGCTGGTCCGTTCGATCGCGCGGGGATTGAGCCGGCTTGTCCGGCTCCAATAGTCAGTTCGATCGCGCGGAATTGAGCCGGTTCATCCGGCTCCAATCGCTACTTCACCGACTCCTTGATCTTGTCGACGACCTCGGGATTGGCGAGGGTGGACACGTCGCCCGGGTCCTGGCGGTTTGAGATTGCCGCGAGCACCCGGCGCATGATCTTGCCCGAGCGCGTCTTGGGCATGTCGGGAACAATGACCACGGTGCGTGGCCTGGCAATGGGGCCGATCTCGGAAACGACTGCGGCGGAAATCCTGTCTGCGATCTCCTTGGATGCCGTCAAGCCGGGCTTCAAGGAAACGTAGAGATCGGGCACTTTGCCTTTAATCGGGTCGGCAACCGGCACGACTGCCGCTTCGGCCACTTCGGCAACGGTCAGCGCCGCCGACTCGATCTCCTTGGTGCCGAGGCGGTGGCCGGCAACGTTGATCACATCGTCAATGCGGCCGAGGATACGGTAGTAACCGTCGGCAGCCTGTACCGCGCCGTCGCCCGCCATGTAGGGCCAGTCGCGCCAATCCTTGCTCTTGGGGTTCTTGCAGTAGCGCGAGTAGTACTGCTTGACGTAGCGGGCCGGGTCCTTCCAGATGGTCTGGAAGCTGCCGGGCCAGGGATTGCGAATGCAGATATTGCCCGCCTTGCCCGAGCCGGCCGGCAGCTCCTTGCCCTCGTCGTCGTAGATGACCGGATGGATGCCGGGTATTCCCGGACCCGCGCTGCCGGGCTTCATCTTGTGGATGCCCGGCATCGTGCTGCACAGGAAGCCCCCATTCTCAGTCTGCCACCAGGTGTCCACGATCACTGCCTCGCTCTTGCCGACCACCTTGTAGTACCACTTCCAGACCTCTGGCTCGATCGGTTCGCCCACCGTCGTCATGTGCTTGAAGTGGTGGTTGTATTTCGCGGGCTCCTCCGGTCCGGCCCGGCGCAGCGCGCGGATCGCCGTGGGCGAGGTGTGGAAGATGTTGACGTCGAGCTCCTCGGCAATACGCCAGGGTCTTCCGGCATCCGGGTGGGTTGGAACGCCCTCGTAGATGACCGAAGAGGCGGCAAGCGCCAGCGGACCGTAGACGATATAGGAATGGCCCGTGATCCAGCCGATGTCCGCCATGCACCAGTAGACGTCCTCGGGATGGATGTCCTGGACGTACTTGGAGGTCCAGGTGACGTAGGCGAGGTAGCCGCCGATCGAGTGCTGGCAGCCCTTGGGGCGCCCCGTCGTGCCGCTCGTGTACATGAGAAAAAGCGGCGCTTCGGCCGGCAGGCGCGCGGGCTCGAGTCGCTTGCCACGGTACTTCTTGAGAACATCGTTGACGATGAAGTCGCGCCCTTCCACGAGCTGGGTCGGGCTCGAGTACTTGCCCGGGTAGCGCTGCCAGATCAGCACCTTGTCCACCTTGTGGCCGCCCTTGGCGGCTTCGGCTACAGCGATGTCAGCCTTTTCCTTGTGGTCGAGCAGGCTGGCTGCACGGTAATACGCGTCCATGGTAATGAGCACGCGGCTTTCGGAATCGGCGATGCGGTCGGCGCAAGCCTTGCCGCTGAAGCCGCTGAATACCTGGGAGTGGATGACGCCGAGCCGGGCGCAGGCAAGCATGGCGATGGGCAGCTCCGCCACCATGGGCATGTGCAACGTCACCCGGTCGCCCGCCTTGAGACCGCAGAAATCGCGCAACAAGGCCGCGAACTCGTTGACGCGGACAAACAGCTCCTGATAAGTGACGTGCTGGATTGCATCGTGCTCCGGCTCCGGCACGAAATGGAGCGCCGTCTTGTTCTTGTGCTTGCCGAGATGCCGGTCGACGCAGTTGTAACAGGCATTGATCTCGCCGCCGACGAACCAGCGCCAGAAGGGCGGGTTGCTGTTATCGAACGTCTTTTTCCAGCGCTTGTACCAGTCGAGGAGATCCGCAAATTCCTCGTAGTATCCGGGGAATTTATCGAGGCTGAAGCGCTTGAGGACACCCTTGTCGGTCAGATTGGCCTGGGCGATGAACTCGGCCGGGGGAGAGAAATAACCCTCTTCACGCCAGTGCACCGCGATCTGCGCCTCGGAAATATCGGCACCTTCTTGCTCCTTGGACGGGCGGGGCGGTTTCTTGCTTGCCATAGCGATTTCCTCCCTATAACTTGCGCGACCGGTGCAGCGGCGGGCGACCGAGCAGGGCGCGCCTCGACACCAGCGGACTCCGGATTCTACTAAAATGGGAGCATTAAACGGCGCGCTTGTAAAGCCGCGCGCTTCATGCTGGTGGGCGCGCCGGCCCGCGTGCGATAATGCTTACGATTTGCTTACGGCGGGCCTCCCCGCATTGCATGATAGTGAACCTGGTCAGGTCCGGAAGGAAGCAGCCACAGCTATTCTATGTAAGTGCCGGGGGTAAGGCTCGCCTCCCATTTTCCCCTGCGAGACCTCGTTGCGCGCAGGGGAAAATGACAAGAAAGAACTTCCATTATCATTTCAAGTAGGCGGTAAAAAACGGTGAACGGCGGCCAGTCCGGTTGTAGAATACCGCTCACATTTTGCCGTTCACCGTTTTTCCAGTGACCCAGGTCCTCGCCCGCAAATGGCGCCCCAGGACGTTTGCCGAGCTGGTGGGGCAGGAGCACGTGGTGCGGGCGCTCGAGAACGCGCTCTCGCAGCAGCGGCTGCATCATGCCTATCTCTTCACGGGCACGCGCGGCGTGGGCAAGACCACGCTCGCCCGCATCATCGCCAAGGCGCTCAACTGCGAGACCGGCGTCACCGCGACGCCGTGCGGTCGCTGCGCGGCCTGCGCGGAGATCGATGGCGGCCGCTTCGTCGACCTGCTCGAACTCGATGCCGCCTCGAACACCCAGGTGGACAACATGCGGGAACTCCTGGAGAACGCGCTCTACGCGCCGACCGCCGGTCGCTACAAGGTCTACATCATCGACGAAGTGCACATGCTCTCGCGCAATGCCTTCAACGCCATGCTGAAAACGCTGGAAGAGCCGCCGCAGCACGTCAAGTTCATCCTCGCCACCACCGATCCCCAGAAGGTCCCGGTCACCGTGCTGTCGCGTTGCCTGCAGTTCAACCTGAAAAGAATACCGCAGCAGCAGATCAAGGGCCGCCTGCAGCACATACTGGAGGCTGAAAACGTCCCGTACGAGCCCGCGGCACTGCCGCTGATCGCGCGGGCAGCCCAGGGCAGCATGCGCGACGCCCTTTCTCTGCTCGACCAGGCGATCGCCCACGGTGGCGGCAGCGTGGGGCAGGACTCCGTGCGCGCCATGCTCGGCGTGGTTGGGCAGGATCACCTTCATTCGATCCTGCGCGCGCTGGCGGCACGTGACGGCGCCGCCCTGGTCGCGGAGGCGGAGCGCATGGCCGAGCGCAGCCTGTCGTTCGACGCCGCGCTGCAAGACCTGGCGTCGCTCCTGCATCGATTATCGCTGGCGCAGGCAGTGCCTGAGACGGTGAGCGAAGACGATCCGGACAAGGGCGCTATCGGCGAGTTGGCGGGCCGGTTTCCCGCAGACGACCTCCAGCTCTATTATCAGATCGCGATCCAGGGGCGCGGCGAGCTTGGGCTGGCGCCGGACGAGCAGGCCGGCTTCACCATGACGCTGTTGAGAATGCTGGCGTTTGCCCCCGCAGAGCAGGGGTCAGTGACGGCACCATCTCCCGTCACCCCGCGCCGGGCCGGCACGGCTACGCCCGCGCCTGTCGCCGACTTAAAAAAAAACCGCGATGAGGACGGCTGGCAACAGGTGCTCAGCCGGCTCCCGCTGACCGGCATGGCGCGCGTGCTCGCGCAGCATTGCGAGCTGGTTGCGCGCGATGCGGCACACGTCGAGTTGCGCATCGCACAGGCCCACCAGCACCTGCTCGACAAAACATTCCAGGAGCGGTTGAAGGCGGCGCTGGAGCAGCACTTCGGTGCCCGGCTGAGGCTCGTCATCCACGTCGTCCAGGATACCGGCGCTTCCCCGGCCGCGCTCGCCGACCGCGACCGGCAGCAGCGGCAGGAACAGGCTATCGCCGGAATCGAGCAGGATCCCTTCGTGCGCGAGCTGGTGGAAAACTTCGACGCGCACGTGATCGAATCCTCGATCAAGCCGGTGCAATGAACCCGTGAACGGTGAACCGTGAACGGTGAACGGCGGTAAGGCAAGGAGCGCAACATGAAAGGCGGTCTCGGAAACCTGATGAAGCAGGCGCAGCTGATGCAGGAAAACATGAAGAAGCTGCAGGTTGAGCTCGCCGCCATGGAAGTCGAGGGCCAGTCCGGTTCCGGCATGGTGAAAATCATCATGACCGGCCGCCACGAGGTCAGGCGCGTCATCATCGATCCGCGCCTGCTGGCCGACGACAGGGAGATGCTGGAGGACCTGGTGGCAGCCGCGGTCAACGACGCTGCCCGGCGCGTGGAGGCGATGACGCAGGAAAAGATGGCAGGCGTCACCGCGGGATTGCCATTGCCGCCGGGATTAAAACTGCCGTTCTAATCCTGTTCCGAGTTCAAGGTTCAACGTTCAAGGTTCAAGGTTGGAGGGAGTTGCGATTCGAGGGTTTCGGCTTGGAACTCGGAACTTTGAACTCGGAACTTGGAACTTTGAACTTGGAACTTTGAACCTTGAACAGCGCAAGGCATTGTGAAAACACCATCCAGTCTGGAAGAGCTGATTTCTGCCTTGCGCTGTTTGCCGGGAATGGGGCCCAAGTCGGCGCAGCGCTCGGCGTTTCACCTGCTGCAGCGCGACCAGGCGGGCGCGGCGCGGCTGGCGGCCGCGCTCACGCAAGCGTTGGCCAGGATTCGTCAGTGCGAGCAGTGCAACAGCTACGCTGAGGCGGCGGTATGCGAGCTGTGCAGCTCGCCGCGGCGCGACCCGGCGCTGCTGTGCGTGGTGGAAACACCGGGCGATCTGCTCATGATGGAGCAGGCGCAGTGCTACCAGGGGCTGTATTTCGTATTGATGGGCGTGCTCTCGCCGCTCGATGGCATCGGCCCCCGGGAAATCCACGTCGACCGCCTGCTCCGGCGCGCCACCGACGGAGTCGTGCGCGAGGTGATTCTCGCCACCAATTTTACGGTGGAAGGCGAGGCGACCGCGCACTATCTGGGAGAGGCATTACGCGCCAGGGGCCTCACCGTGAGCCGCATCGCCCGCGGCCTGCCTGTCGGCGGCGAGCTGGAGCACGTGGACAGCGGCACGCTGGCCCGGGCCGTGCTGGAGCGGCGCGAGGCTTAAAGTTGAAGAACTCGACGCAAAGGCGCCATCCCCTCATCCCTGCGCCCGCGGAGGGCGGAGCAGGTTCCAAGCGTTTTGTGCTTGGATGGCGCGTCGTAGGGCGGAAGAGGGACCGCCGGAGAGTGGAAGAGGGGCCCCGAAGTTTTTTTCGGGGATCTGACCTCGAAGGCGGTCGAGGGCGGCGGGCGGTCCCCATGCGTCT
>JBGQGU010000116.1:0-8334 GCA_041497655.1 Gammaproteobacteria bacterium | reverse complement strand
TGGGCGGCGATCCTTTGCGTCTGACTCGGGTCGCATCCCCAAATCAAATTGGGGCCCCTGCTCCACCTCGTCAGCCGCCCCGCTTGCGGGATGCGACCGTGGAGCCGATCAATGGCGCGTCGTTCTAATGCCGATCCCATGCGCGTCTCCGGGGTCAGATCCCCAAAGAAGCAATTGGGGCCCCTCTTCCGCCCTACGACGCGCCCCGAACGTTTTGTGTTCGGGGATCTGACCCAAGGTGGGCGCGCCGGAGCGTTGAGCAGGTGCCCGCTTGCGGGTGCGACCAAGGAGGGCGCGTCGGAGCGTTGAGCAGGGGCCCCGCTTTCGGGGATGCGACCGCGGAGACGCGCGAAGCAGCCGATAGCCCGGATTTGGAATCTTGCCGCATGCGGTTCAGAGGCTGCGCGCAAGGCAGCCGACACCCTAGAGCTCAATACTTGCCGATCTCCTGTCAGAGGCTGCGCGCAAGGCGGCCGACGCGATGATATCGAATCTTGCGACGGCCACACGGAGGCCGCGGGTGACGAGATAGGGGTGATGATTGTCACCTCTTGTATTGATCGAGCATCGCCGCGGAAAGGTAGCGCCCCTCGAGCTCGCGCTGCTTCTCCCCGCCCTCGCCCTCCGGGCCGACATCAGGGCGCGGATAGGGCCGGTCCTTGCGGCTCGCGGCGAAGTCTTCCCACGCCGCGATGCCGCGTTTCTGGAAGTCCTGCATGAAGTCCCACAGCGCCGCCCACATGACCTGGTGCGTGAAGCCCGGATACCACGCGATGTTCACGCCCAGCGCCAGGTGCTCCTCCAGCCCGAGGTAACGCGGCAGCTTCCCCTTCATGAAGGAGAACGGCCCCTCGACTGCGGCGCGCGCGAGCTTGATCTCGTCGATCGAGTGGGGCGATTCGAGCTGCACCCAATCCACCCCGGCCTGGGTCCTGTAGGCTTTCAGCCGCGCGATGCAGTCTTCGAGGCTGCTGTTCGCGGCGTCGCGCGCATAGCACTGCGCCATGACGACGAAGTCGGGGTCGAGCTCGTTCTTCATATCCACGGCGGCGCGATAGCGCGTGATCGCCTGCTCGAGCGAAACGACCTCGATGCCGGCGCTCTGCGTGCGGCGCTTGCCCTCGATCGGCTGGTCGTCGATGCGCACCCCGGCGACACCCGCGCGGATGCACTCGCGCACCATGCGCCGCACCGCCATGATGCCGCCGTGCCCGGTATCGCCGTCCATGATCACCGGGAAATTCACGCTCTGCGCGATCCAGCCGGCGATCTGCACGCACTCGGTCAGGGTCGCTGTGCCCACATCGGCCAGTCCCGTGTACGAACCGACCACGCCGCTGGTGCCGACGAAGCCGGCCTCGCAGCCGGCCTGCTCCATGATGCGCGCGTGCGTCGCGGTGGGGGGGTGCAGCACGACGAGCACCTTGTCCTTGCGCCGGATGAGCCGTTTAAGTCGTGCGGTTTTCTTCACGACGCGCTCATGCTCAAGCCGCCGCCGATTGGGCGCCACGAGCGTGGCGCGCGCCTTCGCGTCCGGCGATGCAGCCGAACACCGAGCCGGCCATGAGGCCGGTGCTCCCTGGGTAATTGAAATAGAAGAGCCCGCCGACCAGCTCGCCCGCCGCGTAGAGGCCGGGGATGGGCCGGTCCTCCACGTCGAGCACGTGCGTGGTGGTATCGATCTTGAGGCCGCCGAACGTGAAGGTGATACCGCAGCCGACGGAATACGCCTCGAACGGCGGCATTTCCAGGGTGTTGGCCCAGTGGGTCTTGTCGATCGCCAGGCCGGCGGTACCGCGGCCGTCCCTCACGTTGGGATCGAACGGCACGTCGCGTTTCACCGCGGCGTTGTACTCGCGCACGGTCTCGATGAACTGGCGCGGGTGCACGTCTTGCATGCGGTCGGCAAGCTCTTCCAGCGTGTTGCCTTGCACCTTGGTCGCGCCGCGCAGCTTGTATTCCTCGCGCAGCAGGTGCTTGACCTGCTGGTCGAACACCTGCCACGCGAAGCTGCCCGGCTGCTGCAGCACGACGCGACCGTATTTGGCGTAGGTGTAGTTGCGAAAGTCGGCGCCCTCGTCCACGAAGCGCCTGCCGTCGGCATTCACCATGATGCCGAACGGATAGCTGTGCCGGTAGCTGCTGTGCGGAAGCTCGACCTCCCCGAAGTCCGGCGCGTAGCGCTCCCACGCCACCGAATGACAGCCCGACCACTGGCCGTAGGACTGGGCGCCGATTTCCAGCGCCATGTTGATGCCGTCGCCGGTGTTGTAGCGCGTGCCGCGCACTTTCGCCATGTCCCAGCCGGGACCGAGGTAGCGGGTGCGCATCTCGCGATTCGCCTCGAAACCGCCGCAGGCAAGCACGATCGCGCGCGCGCGGATCACCTCCTCCGCGCCGTTCGCGAGGATGCGCACTCCCTCGATGCCCGCCGGCCCGCGCAGGAGCGCCTTCGCCTGCGCGCCGTAGCGCACCGCGATACCGTGCTTCTCCGTCGCCTTGTAGAGCTGCTCCATCAGCCCGCGCCCGCCGCCGTTCGCGTAGATCACCACGCCGCCAAAGAACCTGAAGCGGCCGTTCACGTTGAATGCCTGGCGCCCGTAGTTGGGCACGAAGCGCACGCCGCGCCCGCGCACCCAGTGCACGGTGTCGGTGCTGTTGCGCACGATGGTCTCGGCGAGGTCGGGGTCGATGTAGTACTGCGTGATGCGGCCGAGGTCGTCGAGATAGTCCTCCGCGGTGTACTGGCCGAAATCCGTGCGCGCGATCTCCTCGTCTGTGAGATCAGGAACGATGCGCTTGATGTCCCCGGCGCCGTGGTGAACCATGCGGAAGCCGCCCCCGGTGAAGGCGCTGTTGCCGCCGCGTTTTTCCACGGGCGCGCGCTCGAGCACCAGCACGTTCGCGCCGAACTCGCGGGCCGAAAGGGCGGCGCACAAGGCGGCATTGCCGCCGCCGACGACGATCACGTCATAGGGCGCGTTTTCCATTGCGTTCTCCCTGAACTACTGTTTGCGTAACGGGCCGCCGGCGAGCGCCGCCTCCCGCGTGTAGCGCTCGCGCGCGAACTCCGGCAGCCCGCCGCATTCGAAGATTTTCTCGATCATCGGCGGAAACTTGCGCAGGGCCACGGCTTTCCCGCTCGCCGGGTTGCGTACTACGCCTTTCGGGTAGTCCACCTCCAGCGTTTCACCGTCCTGCACGATGCCCGCCACGCCGGGCGCGACGAAGATGGGAATCGCGCGCGAGATGCTGTTGCGCAGGAAAAGGCGCGCGACCGACTCCGCGACGATCGCCGCGACGCCGACCTCGCGCAGCACCAGGCCCGGCCGGCTCGAGCCGCAGCCGAAGTTGCGCCCGGCCACCATGATGTCGCCCGGCTTGACCTGCTGTGGAAATTCCGGCCGGTACGCCTCCATGGTGTGCTGCTTCAGCTCTTCCATCGTCGGGTAGCGGTAATAGGGATTGATGGCGTCGGTTTCGATCGAGTCGCCGAATTTCCAGACGCGGCCGCGGATCACCCGGTTGAGATCAAAGCCCATGGAACACCTCCCTCGGGTTCACGATCTCGCCCGCCACCGCCGCCGCCGTCACCGTGAGCGGGCCCGCGAGGTAGATTTCCGCGTTGAGGCTGCCCTTGCGGCCCTTGTAGTTGCGCGTGGTCGCCGTGATGCAGACCTCGCCGTCGGACAGGAACCCGACGCGCGGCTGGCAGACGCCGCAGCCCGGCGTGACGACTTGGGCGCCGGCTTCGACGAGCTTCTCGATCAGCCCCGCCTTGAGGCACTGAAGGTAAACCTGCTGCGAGGCCGGCGAGATGATGAAGCGCACCCCCTTCGCGACCTTGCGTCCTTCCAGCATGCGCGCCGCGATCTCGATGTCCTCGAAGCGGCCGTTGGCGCACGAGCCGATTTGCGCCTGGTTGATTCGCGTCCCCCTGGCCTCGTCCACCGGCACAACGTTGCCGAACTGGTGGGGCTTCGCCACCACGAACGGCATTTGGTCCACGTTGACCGTGATTTCCTTCGCATAGATCGCGCCGGGATCGGGCGCGAGCGGCTCGTACGCCTTGTCGGTCCGCGCCTTCACGAAGCCGCGCGTGGTCGCGTCCGTTTCGAACATCGCGAATTTCGCCCCGATCTCGAGGCCGTGCGTCGAGAGGCACATGCGGCTGTCGATGCTGAGCTGGGGCACCAGGGACCCGGAGTACTCGACGGACATGCCCTGCGCGATGTCCTCGCCATGCTCGCCCGCGAGGTAGAGGATGATGTCCTTGGCGATGGGATAGTTGGGCTGCCGGCCCTCGAGCACGATCCTGACGGATTCGGGAACCTGGAACCAGAGCTCTCCGTAGAGCAGCACGTAGAACATGTCGGCGCGCGTGATGCCGGTGCTGCCCGCGTTGACCGCGCCGTAGCCGATCGTGTGCGAATCATTGCCGACGACGAGCTCGCCGGGGCGCACCAGCCCGTAATCGAGCATCATCTGGTGCGCGATGCCCGGCTCGGCGTCGTGGAAGCACCGGATGCCGAGCCGTGCCACCTCCCTGCGGATGACCGCGTTCTCGTCCGCGAGCTTCTGCGAGAGTGCTGGCTGATGGTGATCGAGCAGAACGTAGATCCGCTCCGCGTCCCAAACGCGCGGCAGGCCGTCCTTGAAGCCCGCCTCGATCGCCATGTCATGCAGCGGGTCGGCGGCGTGGTAGTGGCACATCGCGCCATCGATCCGGGCTTCGAGAAAGTCGCCGGCCCGCACGGCTTGCCCGGTTAGGTTGTGCCGCGTCAGCAGCTTTTCGGCCATCGTTTGTGCCATAACCATCCTCGATCGGGGAGCGCCGTCCGGCGCCCGTACGGGCGCGGGCGCCCCGGGTCCCGGCAATGCGCTAGCTCTCGGTTTCGGGAAAGAGCCGCTTCAGGCGTTCGCGCTGCGCGGCACGCACGTGCTCCCGCGCCGCCGCTTCCGCCGCATCGGGATCGCGCCGCTGTATGGCCCCGGCGATCCGCGCATGCTCTGCCGCTGCCGTCTGTGCGCGGTGTGGAAGCAGCATGAGCGGCGTGCCGAGCAGCCCCATTGAATCGTTGACCGCAACGAGACTTTTCTCGAGGTAGCGGTTGTGCGCGCCGCGGTGGATCGCCTCGTGAAAACGCCGGTTGTGCCGCGCCAGCCCCTCGAAGTCGCCCGCTAGCTGGCGCTCCCGCTCGACCAGCTCGAGCAGGTCCAGCAACTCCATATCCGAGGCATGCCTCGTGCACAGGCGTGCCGCCGTTCCCTCCAGAGTCTCGCGCATGACGTAGAGCTCCATCACCGCCTGGCGGTCGAGCCGCGCGACCACCAGCCCGTTGCGCGGCGCGTGCTCGAGCATGCCTTCCGCTTCGAGCCGCCGGATCGCGTCGCGCACCGGGGTGCGGCTGATATTGAGCCACTGCGCCACCTCGATTTCCATCACGCGGTGGCCGGACTTGAATTGCCCTTCCCGAATCGCGTCGCGCAGCCTGCGATAGGCGTGCTCGCTGCGCGAGCCGTGGCGCGGGACGTGCGGTTCTTGGGCGGAAGCGCTGGAGCGGGGCATGCGATCGGCGCAGTTCGATGAATACGGCCGGTTGACCGCGGGGTATCTCGACTGTATTCTAGTGTATACATGTGAATACTCACTGTCCAGTGCGGGTGAAGGTTCCAACCAGGCCGGATTCAGGAATGCCTTGCGCCGACTCACCGCCCGGAGCCGGTCGCGGAGGATATTCGAGGAGAGTGCGATGGAGTACGTGGGACCGGCGCCCGAAGCGCGCGACGCGCCTGTAAGGGCGCGCAACGTGATGTCGCGCCTGTCGCTGGCGCTGGCGTGCCTGATTCCCCTCGCCGCGTCAGCTCAAGGCGGACCGGCCGGTTATCCGGCAAAGCCCATTCGCCTCGTCGTCGGGCAGGCGCCGGGTGGCGCTACCGACGTCGTCGCCCGCCTCGTCGCGCCGAAATTCAGCGAGCATCTCGGCCAGCCGGTGGTGGTGGAGAACCGCACCGGGGCCGCGGGCGCCATCGGCGCGGCCTTCGTCGCGAAGAGCCCGCCGGACGGTTACAACCTACTCGTCATCTCCAGCAGCTACGCCATCAACCCGAGCCTCTATTCGGACCTGCCATTCGATCCCGTCAAGGATCTCGCGCCGGTAACGCTGATCGCCGAGGCGCCCTTCCTGCTGGTGGTGCACCCCTCGATGCCCGTACAGTCAGTCAAGGCGCTCATCGCGTTTGCGAAGGCAAAGCCCGGCGCGCTGAACTTTGCCTCCGGCGGCAACGGCAGCTCAGGCCAGCTCGCGGGCGAGCTGTTCAAGTATCTCGCCGGCGTCGACATGGTCCACGTTCCCTACAAGGGTGCCGGACCGGCGCTGGTGGACGTCATCGCCGGCCAGGTCCATATGACCTTCGCCAGCGTGCTCTCGTCCCTGTCTCACGTGAAGAGCGGACGGCTGCGCCCGCTCGGCGTAACGGGCGCCAGGCGGTCGGTGGCCATCCCTGAGCTGCCGACTCTCGCCGAAGCGGGCGTCAGGGGTTACCGCACGACGACCTGGTACGGATTGCTCGCCCCGGCCAACACGCCCGCGCCGGTTATCAGCCGGCTGAGCGGCGACATGCAGAAGGTGGTCGAATCACAAGAGGTGAAGGGCCGGCTGCTCACCGACGGCGCCGAGCCGGTGGGCGGCGTGCCGAAACAGTTTCAGGACCATCTTGCATCGGAGATGGCCCGCGCGAGGGAAATCATCCAGCGGGCCGGCGTGAAGCCGTGACACGTTGCGCTGGCGCCCTCTGCGCCGGCCCGAAGCGCGATCCAGCAGCCCTACTTCTTGCCGCCGCAGATGTCGGTGCTCCGGGTGGTGGCGTAGTGGAGGTGGTTGAATCCCGGCACGTTGAAGGTCGTGTCGTCGTCGCGGAAGATGTAGGGGTGCTCGCCCTGCTCCTGGTAACGGGACAGGAGCGTCCTGGGCTCCACGCCGGGCTTGTACTCGCGCCGCAGATACCCGTCGACGATTCGCTTGGCGCTCGCGACGGCGTCCGGCAGCGTCTCGTACTCGCCGATCCGGCGAACCTTGGTATCGGGCTCAGTGTGCCCGCTCAACCCTTCCACGAAGTAGGTCATTGGCCCTCCGTGATACCCGTATGTCACGCACTCGGCGCGTTTCGGGGCCAGTATACAACGCCCGACGGCGTGGGTTGGTGTGGAAATGTGAAGAAATAAAGCCGGCTTCAGCCGGCCTGTCGCGGAATTCAGCGGCATCGGCTGCCGCAAATGTCCGTCTGGAATTCCGCGAATTGAAGCGGCGCCAGCGGCGTCCGCATCCGGATTGCCGCCCGTTGAGCGGCGGTCTGCGTCCGTTTCGAACGGGCGGACTTATTCCGGCGCTTTGCGTCCGGAATAAGGATTGTTAGGCGGTGGGGGATTCGAACCCCGGACCAACGGATCAGGGTTCAGGTAATTCACTCAACGCGGATGTTCGCTTCCTTCACCACCTTCCGCCACTTGGCGATCTCGCTGCGCAGGATCGCGGCGAAGTCCTCCGGCGTTGTGCCGGCGGCCTCGAGCCCAAGCGTCGTAAAGCGCTGCGCGAGCGCCGGTGACGCGAGCGCGCTGTTGATGTCGGCATTGACCTTGCGCACGCGCGCGCGCGGCGTGCCCGCCGGGAACAGCAAGCCGTACCACACGTCGAAGTCGTAGCCCGGCACCCCGCTCTCCGCGACGGTCGGGATCTCGGGTGCGGCCGAAGAGCGCTTGGCGCCGCTCACCGCGAGCGCCTTCATGCGGCCGGTCTTGAGGTGCGGCACCACCGAAGAGATGCCGATCAGCTGCATCTGGATCTCGTTGCCCAGCATCGCGTTCAGCGCCGGCCCGGTGCCCTTGTACGGGATGTGCTGCATGTCGGTGCCGGTCATCACCTTCAGCAGCTCCGTGCCGAGATGCGAGGAGCCGCCGGCGCCGCCCGAGCCGTAGCGGATCTGCCCCGGCTTGCTCTTCGCCATCGCGATCAGCTCCTTCATCGAGCCGACGCCCAGCGCCGGCGTGACGACATAGACGAAGGGCTGCTGCGCCACGCGCGAGATCGGCAGGAGGTCCTTCAGGGGATCGAAGGGGAGCTTCGAATACAGCGCGGGCGCGTACGACACCCCGAGGCTGCACAACACCATGGTGTAGCCGTCGGGCGCGGACTCGGCCGCGAGCTTCGTGCCGACGATGCCGCCGCTGCCGCCGCGATTGTCGGCCACCACCGTCTGCCCCCACTTCTCGGTAAGTTGCTGGGAGATGAGCCGCGCGATGATGTCGGTGCCGCCACCCGGCGCGAACGGCACGAT
>JBGQGU010000115.1:0-8369 GCA_041497655.1 Gammaproteobacteria bacterium | reverse complement strand
TCCTTCTTGTAACGCTCCACCGCGCGGTCCTGGGACTTGGTGAGCTGCTCGGTTTCCTTCTTTGCCGCTTCCGCGGCTTTCGCCTTCGCTTCCGCGGCCTTGGCCGGGTCAACAGGCGGCGGCGCGGGCAGCTTGGCGTAAGCCAGGCCTACCACGCCCGCGACCAGCAGCGCCGGGACGACCATCCAGAATTTCGGTGCCTTCATAGCTTCCACCCCTCCTTCATGGCCGCCGCGCGGGCCGCGGTGGCGGCGCCCGCTGCGCCGTGCCGGCCCTTCACGACATCGTTGTACCAGTATTCGTGGTGCTCCTTGGCCCACTGCTCATCGACCTTGCCATCGTTGCGCATGCAGTCGTAGGCACCTTCCACGCCGGCCGAGCCGAGATAGATGTGCCCGAGCATCATGGCGACATAGAGCACGGCCGTCACCGCGTGGACGATGTTCGAGTACTGCATGAGCAGACGACCCTGGTCGAAGTTCGGGAACAGCATGATGAGACCCGACGCGCCGACGATTACCGTGAACAGGAGCAGCCCGACCCAGTACACGATCTTCTCGCCGGCGTTGAAGAATCCCGAGGGGACATGCTCGCCCGTCAGCATGCCGCCGCCCTTGAACAGCCAGGTGATGTCGTATGCGCGCGGGATGTTGCGCGCCAGATAGGTGAAGAACATCAGCGCCGCGGCAATCAGGAACACCGGCCCGATGAAGTTGTGCAGGTTCTTCGACAGGATGGCGAGCCAGGAAAACATCGTGTAACCGAACATCGGCAACACGATGTACTTGCCGAACAACATCAGCACGCCGGAAATAGCCAGGATCACCCAGCTGATCGCGACCGTCCAATGTATGGTGCGGTCCCAATTCGACAGGCGCTGGATTTTCCTGCCGGTCAGCCGGCCGTGGACCTTGAGCGGTCCCTTCCACAGATAATAGCCGAGGATCAGCAGCGGCACGATGATGAGCAGCCATCCGCCGTAAATGGTGACAGGGCCGTTGCGGATCTGGCGCCAGATCTCGCCCTGCGTCTGCACCAGCACGGTGGTCTCGATGCCACGCACCTGGGTCGTCTGATACGGATTTTGGCCCCCGCGCACTTCGCGCCACACGGGGGCGTTATTGAGAGGCTGATCCTGCTGGCGCTGCGCCTGCTGCTCCGCAGCGGTGTCCGCGGGCCACGCCAGCGGCGTGAACAGCATCATGCACGACAGCAGCAGAAGACGAATCAGCACTCGCATGTCACTGTAGCCGGGCATGCGCACCTCCTATGGTCTATGGTCGAATCAGCCGCCCGAAATGCGCACGTACTCGTTCTGGCCGAGATTGCGCGCCTTGACCGCCTTCTCCCACGCGGTCTTGTCGCCCTTGAACTGGTCGTTGTCCCACGGCTGCTTGTCGGCCTTGCCCTGGTACTGGCCCTGCTTGTAGACCGTGACCGAGGACTTCTCACCGCAGCCCGCCGCGACTCCTGCCAGGGCTACGACGGCGGCAATCACCAGCAACTTTCTCATGACTTGGCTCCAGGCTGCGCTGCCGGTTGTCTTTCCGGCTTGCCGTATGCGGTGCCCCAACCCCAGACTTCCGCGCCCTTGCCGCGCTTCAGCACGCGGTTACGATAGATGTCGGCGATCACGTCGGCGTCGCCGCCGAGCAGCGCCTTGGTCGAGCACATTTCAGCGCAGGCCGGGAGCTTGCCTTCCGCCAGGCGGTTGCGGCCGTACTTCCTGAATTCAGCCGCCGAAAAATCGGTCTCGGGGCCGCCGGCGCAGAACGTGCACTTGTCCATCTTGCCGCGCAGTCCGAACGCGCCGTCCTGCGGGAACTGCGGCGCGCCGAACGGGCAGGCGTAGAAGCAGTAGCCGCAGCCGATGCACAGGTCCTTGTCGTGCAGCACCACGCCTTCGGTGGTCTTGTAGAAGCAGTCGACGGGGCACACCGCCATGCAGGGAGCGTCCGAGCAGTGCATGCACGCGACCGATATGGATTTCTCGCCCGGCACGCCGTCGTTGAGCGTCACCACACGCCGGCGATTCACGCCCCACGGTACCTCGTGCTCCTGCTTGCAGGCAGTCACGCAGCCGTTGCATTCGATGCAACGCTCGGCATCACACAGGAATTTCATTCTCGCCATGGTTGACTCCTCCGTATCCCGTCGTCGTTATGCCTTCATGACCTGGCACAGCGTGGTCTTGGTTTCCTGCATCATGGTCACGATGTCGTAACCATAAGTCATCGCGGTATTGACCGATTCGCCGCGCACAATCGGGGCCGCGCCCTCGGGGTAGTAACTGAGGAGGTCCTTGCCCTCAAACCAGCCCGCAAAATGGAACGGCAGGAACACCGTTCCCGGCGCGACGCGTTCGGTCACCTGCGTCTTGACCTTGATGCGGGCCTTGGTAGGCGTTTGAACCCAGACATACTCGTTGTTCCTGACCCCGCGATCATTGGCGTCCTTGGGATTGATCTCGACGAACATCTCCTGCTGCAGCTCGGCGAGCCACGGGTTGGACCGCGTCTCGTCGCCACCTCCCTCGTACTCGACCAAGCGACCGCTCGTCATGATCAACGGGTAACTCTTGACGGCATCCTTATTGGCCTGCTGCACAGTCTTGAACAGCACCGGCACGCGCCAGCGGTTCTTCTGGTCGTCGTGAGTCGGGTATTTCTCAATCAGATCCGGACGCGGGCTGAACAGCGGCTCGCGGTGCAGCGGCACCGCATCCGGGAAGTTCCACACCACCGCCCGCGCTTTGGCGTTGCCGAACGGATGGCAGCCGTGGTTCTTCATGAACACGCGGATCATGCCGCCGGACATGTCGGTCTTCCAGTTCTTGCCCTCGGCCGCCTTCTTCTCGTCGTCGGTCAACTCCTCCCACCAGCCGAGCTTCTTCAGCAGCACGTGGTCGAGCTCGGGGTAGCCGGTGGTGAGATCGGCGCCCTTCGAATGCGAGCCGTCCTCGGCCAGCAGGTTGACGCCGTCCCTCTCGACGCCGAAGTTGGCGCGGAAGTTACCGCCGCCGTCCATGATGTGCTTGGAGGTGTCATAGAGATTCGGGCTGCCGGGGTGCTTGAGCGCCGGCGTGCCGTAACACGGCCACGGCAGCCCGTAGTAATCGCCGTCGAGCACGTAGCCGGTCTTGGCGTCCTTGCCGCCCTTGGCGCGCAATGTTTTCACATCGAACACGTGCAGGTTGCGCATATGCGCTTGCAGCCGTTCGGGCGATATCCCGGTGTAGCCGATGGTCCACACGCCGCGGTTGACCTCGCGCAACGTGTCCTCCATGTCGGGCTCGAGCATGCCGCCCTTGCCCTTGACCACCTTGATCTTCGCCGTGAACTCCTTGGCGTAGCCGAACTTCTCGGCGAGCTGGTACATGATCATATGATCGGTGCGCGAATCGAACATCGGGTCGATCACCTTCTCGCGCCACTGGACCGAGCGGTTGGAGGAAGTCGCCGATCCCGCGCATTCCATCTGCGTCGCCGCCGGCAGCAGATATACACCGTCCTGCCGCACCATGGCCGCCATGGCCGCCGTGGCAGAGGGATACGGGTCAATCACCACCAGCAGGTCGAGCTTCTTCATCGCCTCGACCATCTCCTTGCCGCGGTTCTGGCTGTTCGGCGCATGACCCCAGTAGATCACCGCACGCAGGTTCGGGTCCTGGTCCAGGTTCTCGTTCTTCTCCAGCACCACGTCGATCCAGCGCGACACCGTGATGCCGGGCTTTTCCATCAGGGCCTGGGAAACAAACTGCTTCTTCAGCCACTCGTAATCCACGCCCCACACGCCGCTCCAGTAGCGCCAGGAGCCGGTGGCGATGCCGTAATAGCCCGGCAGTGAATCGGGGTTGGGGCCGATGTCGGTCGCGCCCTGCACGTTGTCGTGTCCGCGGTAGATGTTGCAGCCGCCACCCGACGTCCCGACATTGCCCAGCGCGAGCTGCAGGATGCACGAGGCGCGCACGATCGCGTTGCCGTTGGTGTGCTGGGTCTGGCCCATTGCCCACACGATGGTGCTGGGCTTGTTCTTCGCCATCTTCTCGGCGACGTCGCGCACCTCGGCTTCCTTCATGCCGGTGACCTTCTCGACTTCCTCCGGCGTCCACTTCGCGACCTCTTGCTGCACCTTGTCCATGCCGTAGACGCGGGCCTTGATGTAGTTCTTGTCCTCCCAGCCGTTCTTGAAGATGTGATGGAGCATGCCCCACAGGAAAGCGACGTCTGTGCCAGAGCGGATGCGGTAGTACGTATCGGCTTTCGCCGCGGTGCGCGTGAAGCGCGGATCCACCACGATCACCTTGGCGCCGTTTTCCTTGGCGTGCAGCGTATGCAGCATCGAGACCGGGTGCGCCTCCGCCGCATTGCTGCCGAAGAACAGAATGCACTTGGAATTCTGCTCGTCGTTGTAGGAGTTGGTCATCGCGCCGTAGCCCCAGGTGTTCGCCACACCGGCGACTGTCGTCGAGTGACAGATGCGCGCCTGGTGGTCCATGTTGTTGGTGCCAAACATGGATACGAATTTGCGGAACAGGTAGGACTGCTCGTTGCTGTGCTTGGAGGAACCGATCCAGAACGTCGCGTCAGGTCCGCTCTCCTTCCTGATCGCGAGCAGCTTGTCGCTCACTTCCTTGAGCGCCTGGTCCCAGGAAACCTTCTGCCATTTGCCGCCGACGAGCTTCATCGGGGTCTTCAAGCGGTGCGAGTCGTGCGTCATGCCGTGCTCGCGGATCGAAGCGCCCTTGGCGCAGTGCGCGCCGAGGTTGATCGGCGAATCGAATACCGGCTCCTGGCGGATCCACACGCCGTTCTGCACCACGGCGTCGATCGAGCAACCGACGGAGCAGTGCGTGCAGATGGTGCGCCTGACCTCGATCTTGCCGCCGGCATCCTCCGCGGCTTCGGCCTTTTCCACGATGTTGAACGGCAGCTGCGTCGCCACCGCGCCGGCGCCGAGCGTGACGCCCGAGCGCTTCAGGAAAGTGCGGCGATCGATCATCCTGCCGAGCATGCCCGCGACGTTGCGGGAAAGACGGCTCGAGCTCGAGGAAACGCTGGCGGATTTTCTCGTGAGCAACATGGCGCTCTCCTCAGACTTTGGTGGTGTCGTAGTACTTGCGGATGTGTTCCGTGACGTGATAGCCCTTCGATCCGCTCACGACCTCGGCCTTTTTGGGCTGACCCTGCGAACTCTTGCCGGCGACGACCGCGGCGGTGGCCGCTACGCCCCCAGCACCGGCAGCCAACAGGAAATTACGGCGGGAAAGTTTGCGTTCCGGACTTTTCATCACATCCTCCTTGCCGAAGCAATCCAAATGCGTTGTTCTTGGTCCATGAATTTACCCTTCGACGGGTGCCAAATCAACCACACTTCGAGCCGCTCGAAGTCTGAGTATCATTCTCACGGTTGCCCGAAGCCACTTTTCGAGATCAATTCCCATCGCCGGGTCAAGCCTCAGCCTCATGCAATTCAAATGCCTGACGTTCCACCTCCAGGAATGCACGCGCAAACTCCGCAACGCAGCGATAGAACGCCGCGGAGGTCGCAATCGCGACCGCTTCGCAAAACGGGGTCACGCCTGGGTAGACAAACTCCTTGAAAAACAATTGCTGTTCCGACAACGGGTGGGCGTCCTCGACCAAGATACGCATGACGTCGCAGACGCCGGACACGTGATCCTCGACTTCGAATGCTGCACTGCGTCGAGCCAGTCCCAGCTGGTCCAGCCGCTCGCGCAGCCGGACCAGGTGTCGGTCGGGAGAATTACCCGTGACGTAATGAGAGGTATAGGGAGTGACCTCAGACTTTCCTACCCCCACAAACAGACTGTCATGCTCCTGCTTGACCACGACCGGGTAGGCGCTTCCGCAGGCATCCCGCAGCGACCGCCAGGCCCGGTCGAGCAGTGCGTTATTCCCCGTGGGTTCCGCTTCCGCGCGGCACAACTGGGCGAACAATATCGAGTCGGGCGCGTCGTAGAAGAGGCGCCCGATCAACGCGTAGAGATTGGCCCGGCCGGCGTCCTCCTCTGAAAGCGGTTTCCGCTCCTGCAAGTCGTCGCCGGAGCTCATCGCGCGCTGTCTCCCCCGCCGCGGTAGTCGAAGATGTTCGTGTCGCCCTGTTTTTCCAGCATGTCGATCACCCGGCAATCCGCGCACATCTGCAGTCGGCGCAGCGCGCCTTCCGCGGCAAACATTGAATGCGAACTCAACCGCCCGACCATGTTCTCGATCATCTGCCGGGTCGCAAACGGCTTGCCGCAGCGCACGCAGAGGTACGGCTCGGCCGCGTTGAGCACGACCCCCGATTGCGCCTGCTTGCCCAGCAGCAGGCGCGGCGCGAGGCTGATGGCGTCCTCCGGGCAGGTCTCCTCGCACAGGCCGCACTGCACGCAGTTGCGCTCGATGAACCTGAGCTGCGGGGCTTCCTTGGAATCGAGCAGCGCCGCTTCCGGACAGGCCCCCACGCAAGCCATGCACAGGGTGCACGTCTGCTGGTTGACCGTGACGCGCCCGTACGGCGCGCCCGCTGAAAGCGCCACTTCTTCCTTGGGCGCCGGGGCGTGCTTGAGGAAGTGGTCGAACACGAAATCGAGCGTGGTGCGCTTCTCGCTGGACAAGTTGAAGGCAGCAGGCGGCATACCGCGCGCGGCGCCGAGATTCCACACCGCCTGCTCCAGCGCGGGCACATCCCCCGCTTCAATGAGATGCAGGTGCCCTTCCCCGAAACCGAGCCCCGACAATATCTCCTGGCCAAAGCCAAGCTGGCCGCGCAACGCCGTCAGATAGTCTTGCGGCTCCGTTCCCGCCCCCATGATGAGACAGCTCGTTGCGCCCAACGCGATGGCGCCCAGCATGACGTCCAACCCGAGGGACGCGATATGGAATACCTCGAGTGGGATGACGTTCGCCGGCAGACCCCGGCCACGCCGGCCGAGCCGCGCGATGAGCTCGCGGCCGTCCGTCGTGTTGTGGAACAGCAACCTGGGATCGCGTCCGCCGGCATCGCGGTATGTTTGCAGTACCGTCTTGATTCTCGTACCGATGTCCGGGACGCGCGGATAGGCATAGCTCATCGCGCCCGATGGGCAGACCGTGGCGCAACCGCCGCAGCCCATGCACAGGTGCGGCTCGACCTTGACGCGGTTCTCTTCCTTTTCGCTCGTAATCGCCCGCGTCGAGCACACATCGATACACCGGGTGCAGCCGGTGATTGCGGAGCGGCTGTGGGCGCAGATGCTCTCCTTGTAGAGGAAGAACCGCGGCTTCTCGAATTCACCCACCATCCGGGCAAGCTGATTTGCCGCCAGCGCCTGCTCGAGCGGATCGTTGCGCGGCGCGAAGTAGCCCTGCGGCGGTTGCGGGAGCTTTATCAGGGGGTCGCGCGAGAGGTCGAGCACGATGTCGAATGCATCGCTGCGCCGCTTTTCCCGGCGCTCAAAGTCGATCGCCTGGATGTCTCCGCAGGCCTTGACGCACTGCCGGTGCGCCTTGCATTTCGCGAGATCGATCTGGTACGAATAGTCGATCGCCTGTTCGGGACAGACGCGTATGCAGGCGTTGCAGCGGGTACAGGTCTCGAGGTCAATCGGATTGGCTTGCTCCCATTCGACTTCGAACGCGCCCAGATATCCTTTCACCTCGCGCGGCCTGCCCGAGAACACCGGATAGCGCCGTTCCGCCGGCATTTCATAGCTCTCCCCGCCATCCGTCACCAGCACATTCACCGTGAATGGTTCCGCCAGCCGCTCGGCCCAGGCGAGCGCCGCTCCACCCGGACCGATGATGAGGAGCCGTCCTTCGGATTTGTAGGACACCGCCGGCACCGGTTCGGGTTCGGGCACGTCGGCGAGCGCCAGCAGCGCCGCGATCTTGGGCGTGGCGGCCTTGGCGTCGGCCGACCAGCCCGCGGTTTCGCGGATGTTGACGAACTTCAGGCTACCGGTGCCCTTCAGCTCCTCGTGCAGCTCACTGAAGAGCGGCGCTTCCTGCGTGCAAGCCACGACCAGGTCGCCGCCGTTCTTCACCGCTGCCTCGAACGTCGCGACATGCTTGCGACACAGCTCGCTCGCGATGTTCGGCGTCGAATCCAGCTTGAGCGCGGCCGCCAGCGCCTTCGCGTCGAGCGGCATGGTCTTGTTGCAGTTGCAGATCAGCTTGGTCTTCGACATCGCGCGCGGGATGCAGCCCCTGGGGGGCCTGAGATGTTACAGCAGACTAGAAGCGGTCTCAAAAACACTCCCTCGCCCCGTATCAACGGGGAGAGGTGCGCCGAAACGTGGAGCAGGGGCCCCGGTTTCCGGGGATGCGACCAAGGAGGGCGCGTCGGAGCGTTGAGCAGGGGCCCCGCTTGCGGGGATGCGACCG
>JBGQGU010000114.1:0-8397 GCA_041497655.1 Gammaproteobacteria bacterium | reverse complement strand
GCCGGGGTGGACGATGCGACGTGGGAGAAACTGGCGGCGATCCTATTTGTCCTGGCCGGAATCATCGTCGCCATGCTCACCGCGCTCGCGCTGCGCCAGTTGAAGTCGCGGGTGCGGGACCCCGTGAAGATTGCGTATCTCGGGTTCTGCGACAAGCTGCGCCGGAAGGGCTTGACGCGCGGGCCGGCCGAGGGCCCGGTCGATTACGCTCGCCGTGTCGGGCGGCTGCGGCCCGACCTCACGCCCGCAGTCGCGGCCATCGTACGGCTCTACGTCGCCCTGCGCTATGGCACGGAAACGAGCGCCACTGCGTTGATCGAACTGCAGCGTCGCGTCAGGCAGTTCACCGCCTGATCGGGATGGGGCGTGAATCGTGATTCGTGATTCGACAATCCCGGTTGGCAGCCGTCAGTTGGCAGTTACTGCAAACTGCCCACTGCAAACTTTCATCCCTCCGCCCTCATCCCTCCGGCTCACGCCGGGGGCAGGAGCTTGATCGGATCCACCGGCTTGCCCAGGCGCCGGATTTCGAAGTGCAACCGCACCTGGTCAGTATCGGTCGACCCCATCTCCGCGATCTTCTGGCCCTTCGCGACGTTCTGGCCCTCCTTCACCAGCAGCTCGCTGTTGTGCGCGTAGACGCTGAGGAAGGTGTTGTTGTGCTTGATCACGATCAGCTTGCCGAAGCCGCGGATGCCGGTGCCGCTGAAGATCACCCGGCCGGGGGCGCTGGCGAGCACCGGTTGCCCCAGCTTGCCGGCGATGCTGATGCCCTTCAGGTTGGCGCTGTCGCTGAAGGCGCTGATCAACTTCCCGCTCGCCGGCCAGCCCCACGCAATGTAGTCCTCACCCTCCTGGCCGGAGGGCGGGCGCGGCTCGGTCTCGGGTGACGGCTCGGGCTTGAGACTGGCCATCTGGGCGTAGGTCTGGTCCGAATACGGCGCGCGCACTGCCCTGGGCTGGGTCTTGACGCTGCCGTCGCCGACAGCGGCCGGGGTCTCGTCCAGGGGCCGCGCTTGCACCCCGGGAGCGGCCTTGAGGGGGGCAGTCGCGGCGGTCGCGCCTGCGGGTGGGCTCAGCCGTAATTGCTGGCCGATGCTGATGACGCCCGGCTCGGTAATGCCGTTCCATTGGGCGAGCTCGCGGTAATCGAGACCGTAGTCGAGCGCGATACTGTAGAGAGTGTCCCCTTTCCTGACAGCATGAAATTCCGGCCGCGCATCCGTCGGCCGCAGTGCGGATTTGGCGGCCAAGGGGGGCTTCCCGGAGGCAGCCTTGGCTTCCGCCGCGCGATCCACGACCGGCGCGCCGGTCCTGACGGCGCACCCCCCCATGACTACCGCGGCCATCGTGTATGCCAGGCAGGTTCTCAGGGATGGTCGGATCATCTCGGTTCCGGGTTCAAGGTTCGAGGTTCGAGTGGGCTGCAAATCGAGGGTTCCAACTTTGAACTTGGAACTTTGAACTTGGAACCTGGAGCGGGCGTTTGATTAGCCGACGCCCGGCAGCAACGGTACGAATACGACCGGATCCATGCGGCGTTCGACAATGCCCCTGTCGGTGCGTTCGATGATGAATAGGTGCTGCTCGTCGTTGCGTGCGATGGGCAAAATCATTCTACCACCGGCGCTCAACTGCTTGAGCAAAGCGTCCGGCGCGCGCGCTGCGGCCGCGGTCATGACGATCGCGTCGAACGGTGCGACCTCGGGCATGCCGGCGTGCCCATCCCCGTGACGCAGATGGATGTTGGAAACGCCGGCCTCGCGCAGGTTCCTGCGGGCCTTCCTGATGAGCGCTGCGAGCCGCTCCATGGAATAGACCTGTTTCGCGACCCGGCCGAGGACTGCGGACTGGTAGCCGCAGCCGGTGCCGATCTCCAGCACCTTGCCAAGCGGGCGGCCGTTGCGCGCGAGTTCTGTCATGCGCGCCACCGTGTGCGGGCTCGAGATGGTTTGTCCGTAACCGAGCGGCAGAGCCATGTCCTCATAGGCGCGGCTCGACAACGCCTCGTCCACGAAGATGTGGCGCGGCACCTCCCCCATCGCGGCCAGCACGGTCTCGTCCCGGATGCCCTGGGCGCGCAGCCGCTCGACCATGCGCATCCGCGTGCGCTGCGAGGTCATGCCGATGCCGGGATTCGAAGTCATTTAATGCGTGAATCGTGAGTCGTGAATCGTGATTCGAAGGGAACCGTCGGGTTAAGCATCTCAAAGAAATCATGACTCACGAATCACCAATCACGAATCACGAATCACGCTCTTATGAATCCGCCACCGGTCACGGATTCGCAATCCACACGCTCATCGCCTCGAGCTGGGCGTAGCGCGTGAGGTCCATCTGCAGGGGCGTGATCGAGACACGCTGGTTGGAAATAGCGTGGAAATCGGTGCCCTCTCCCGCGTCCTGCGCGCCGCCGGCCGCGCCAATCCAGTAGACTTTTTCTCCGCGCGGCGTCGTGGACTTCACCACCGGCTCCGCTTTGTGCCGCTTGCCGAGGCGGGTGACCTGGAAGCCGCGCAACGCCGCATAATCGACATCCGGGACGTTGACGTTGAGCAGGAACGGCTCGCCGGGCGGCTGCCGCTGGAATCGGGTGACGAGCTCGACCGCGACGCGCCCGGCGGTCCGGAAGTGGCCAGCGCTGTCGGTCACCAGCGAGATCGCGATCGACGGAATGCCGAGCAGGAAGCCCTCGGTCGCGGCTGCCACCGTGCCGGAATAGATCGTGTCGTCCCCCATGTTGGCGCCGTGATTGATGCCGGAAATCACAATGTCTGGCAACTGCTTCAGCAGTCCGGTCACCGCCAGATGGACGCAATCGGTGGGCGTGCCATTGACGTAGTGGACCCGGCCTTGCGCCCTGCGCACGGTAAGCGGCCGGTCGAGAGTCAGCGAATTGCTCGAGCCGCTGCGGTCGCGCTCCGGTGCCACCACCGTGATCTCCGCCAGGGGCGAGAGCATTTCCGCGAGCAGCGTGATGCCCGGCGCGAAGTAGCCGTCATCGTTGCTGAGAAGAATGCGCATCACTGATTGCCGTGGCGAGGGGGTAAGTTGCTCAAGCGCGCGACGCGCCCCGGCTCGGGGCATGCGGATCGCGGCGGACATGGTTAATCATTGCAGCGCGAAAATTGTAGCACGCCGCCCGCCACCGCTGCGCGTCCCCTTTTCAGAACGTCGCGATGGCGAATGCCGCGTCGATGAGCACCAGCCAGACCAGGGAGCGCATGTAGCCCACGATCTGCGCGCGCGGGACATCATTCACTGTCTCACCGGCATAGAGGCCGGCGAAGCACGCGATGGTGCCGATGACCAGACCGAAGATCACGGTCTTGACGCCGGCAAGCACGATGCCCGATGGTGACAATGCCTCCATCATCAGCTGCATCTGCTCGACGAACGAGACGTTGTGCAGCATGGCGCTGACGGCGAAGCCGCCTGTGACCGAAATGATCTGGTAAAAAAAAGTGGCTACGAGCAACGAAACCGTAAGGGCCGCGATCCTGGGCAGGGCGAGGTAATCGCGGGGATCGATCCGCATGTGCTCGAGATGGCACAGTTCCCCGCGCACCTTCATCAGGGCCAGTTCGGTGGAAATCACGCTGGCGCTGCGGCCGATCACCACCAGGGCCACGAGCAGCGGCGCCGCTTCCGTCACCAGCGCCCATCCGAGTATGTCGTACAGATAGCTGTTGTTGGCGCCGAGCAGGAGGGTCGCCCCGGGAACCGCCAGCGCGCCCACGGCAATGGCGAGCAGGACGATCGCCCGCGATCCCTGGACCCCCACGAAGTACACCTGGCGCAGGAACACCAGCCTCACCATGGGATTGCGCAGCAAGGCGATCCGGCCTACGCAGTGCCACAGCAGCAGCAGATGACCGGCCGGAATCGCCCACCGTGGAAAACGCGTGTGCGTGACCCTCGACGTTGCAGCCCACTTCGCCGAGCCCGCTGCTAGGCTGTTTGCGACCGACGATTCCATTGGCGCGCTCATCGGACCCGCTCCAGAATGCGCGCCGCCGCCGCCTGCTGCTGCCGGTTGCCGGCAGCACGGCTCACGTCGAGCGCCCGCTGCGCGTAGTCGCGGGCCGCCTGACGTTCGCCACGCATCAACTCCGTTTCAGCGAGTGCCATCAGGTCGAGCCCGATCTTGTAGGGCAATGCGAGTTGCTTGTCGATGGCGAGCGCCTGGTTGAGCAGTGCCACGGCCTCTGCGTGCCCGCCCTGCGCCGCGGCAGCGCGACCGTCGACACGAAGGGCGTTGGCTTCGTCCTCCCGGCTGTTTTCGGCCCGGCTCGCGGCCAGCGCCCGGGCCACCTGATCGCGCGATTCCCCCGCTGCCCCGCGCTCGAGCGTCAACTGGGCGCGCAGAATGAGGAGCGCCGTTTGGATCCGGCACGCCGGCAGCTTGCACTCGTCTTCCGCGCGTTTCAGCCAATCCTCGGCAGCACCCAGTTCGCCCGCCTGCAGGGCCAGCGAGGTCTTGAGTCCTGCCGCCTGCGCCACCAGAGGTCCCTCGAAGCGGGCGGGCGAAGCGAGCACACGCCCGAGTGCCTGATGCGCCGTCTCGGGCTCGCCCAGCGCCTGGTGGACGGCCGCAAGATTCAGCGCATTGACCCCAATGGAACGAAAATCTTCGAACGATTCCGCGATGCGTAGCGCTTCGCGATAGAGCGCCGCGGCGCGCCTGAGCTCGCCCCTGGCGACCGCACGCAGGGCGCGGTCATTCAGATCCACCAGCCGCTCGCGCCGCGCGTCCGCGTCGCTTTGCGCCGGCGGCGCCGAGCCGCACGCGGCAAGCCCGTGCGCAAGGCACAGCAGCAATGCGATGCACCCCGCGCGCATGCTAGCAGCCTGTCGGACTTGGCGGACCGATAGGCTGCTAAAAGCAAAACCGCCCGCGGATTTCAGATGAAATTCCACCCAATGACTCCTTAGGAATTTGTCGGACCGAACTCCGACAAATTCCTAGCGGTCGCGCACGCCGTCGGCCGGAACCGCGGTCAAACCGCCCTCTCCGTCGAGGCGCAGCAGCGACTCCCGCGGCGGCGGCACGAAGTTGCTCACGGGCCAGGAGCGCTTCGCGCCGCGCATCACCTCGCTGGTATCGGACACCAGCGCGCCGGCCTCGCCAACGACACCGGACAGCTCCCCGGCGACCATCCCGCGCACGGCCTCGCTGGCCGCGCGGATATTTTCCAAAGTCTGGTCCAACTTGGAGGTGATGCCGGGAATCGCCGCGTCCACTTTCCTGAGCGAGCCGTCGATCAGGGTGAGACTCGCGCCGGCGTCTTGCAGCAGCTTGTCGGCGGCGCCGAGGACACCGCTCACCCGTGTCTCGCCCTTATCGATCCGGTCGGTGGTCATCGCGATCAGCTTCTTGACCTCGACGCTGGCATCCGCGAGCACGCCTGCCGTCCGGTTCACGCTCCTGACTGCCTGCCGCAAATCGCTGTCGGGAGCGCTCAAATACGCGGTGATCTGCCGGATGTCGGTCACGATCGGCGACATCTGGTCGAGCAGCACCATCATCGCGCTCTCAACCGAGGGCTCGCGCTCGTAGAGCAGAATCGCCTTGTCCTGGACCGGGCCGAGTTTGCCCGACCCGGGGCGAAACTCCAGCACGTTGCTGCCGATAATGGCCTCGCGGATGAGTCGGACGGTCGCGTCGGCGTCTATCATCGGCGCATACTTGGCGTCTACCTTGAGTTCGACCTCGACGCGCCGGTCGTTGTCGATCGCGATGCTTTCGACCGACCCCACCTTGAAGCCGACGAGCTTGACCGCCATGCCCTTGTTCATGCCGGTGGCCGATTCGGCGAGGAAGTAGACGTGTATGCTCTGGGTGAACGCACCCTGGTTGTAGGCGAGCAGCACAACGGCCGCCACCAGCGACACCACACCCAGCACCAGGAAAATCCGCGATGCGAGCGTGATGTCGCGCACGCCTTTTCTCATTTCAAGACCGAGCTTCATAAGAGATCCCTCAGGTGACGTGCCGCCGGTGACACTGGACTTGCCGGGTAGGAAGGTCGCCGAGCATCAGATAGGTGCTGGTGCCCGCCGGATGGCGCTCGCGATAGACTGCATCGAGCGCGATGGCCCGCTCCATCTCCGCCCCGGTCAAGCCCTCGAGAAATCGGTTGTAAACGAGGATGTCGGGGCGCATCAAGAGCGAGCGCACGAAGCCCGCCAGGCGCTTCTCGAACGGGCCCAGCTCCCCGGGATGCTTCCGGCACAACGCCTCGGCCTGCGCGCTGTCCACGCCGCAGGCGCCGAAGGCCTCGATGACCCGCACATCAAATTCCCGGCTGCGCGCCAGCCCGAAGTAGAGGGCCGGCAACGCGATGTTCTCCAGGACGTTGATATTGCTCACCATGCCCCCGACGCCGTGCGCGACCTGCGTCCCGGGCGCTTCCAGAAGATCATCCAGCAGCGCTTCGAGCCCGCCGGGAGTAGCCGCCTCGATCACGTACACGAACCCGCGTCCGCGCTCGATCTCGCAGGAAGCGCCGGATTCCGGATTGCGAAGGACGAGTGTCGGCATGGTCGAGGGTCATGCCGGCGCGCGGCCGCACGCGGGCGAGTAAGTTCCGTTGCGCTAGCAGCCTGCCGGACTTATACCCGACAATCTCCTAGCGCGCGATCGCGGCGGGCGCTCCGGTCTGCCGGCCGTAGATGCGCTGGATCTTGCCTGTGGCGGCATCTATCCGCAGCCGCTCGATGTTTTCGAGGTCGGTACCGGTGACGCGCAAGTAGCGGGTGTTGACCGGGGTGGCCGTCGAGTGCAGCTGGCGGCCATAGTAAACGCCGGCCTTGCCCGGGTTGAGACGATAAGGGGTCCCGGCCTTGAGCTTGGCGTGATCAGGATCCGAGCCATCGTCCGTGCGTTCCCACAGCGTCATCTCGGTGTACTCGGACACCTGGCCGTAGATCGCCCAGGAGTCCCCGTGATCGTGGGGATTCGACTTGCGCGCCTCGTTGTAGCGGTAGGTCATCACCTCGAAGCCGGTCGGGTCGATGTGGATCCGCTTCAGCCCCAGCGGCTGGCCCTCGCCGAAGTACTGCTTCACGAAATCCGGGTCGACCAGCAGGCGTTCCATCTGTGTCTTGACCTTCTCGACCTGGGCGCGGCTCGCGTCGGCCTTCAGTATCTCGCGTGTATCACGGGAAAAGTCTTGAAGTGAGTAGCCCACGGAATCCTCCTTCGACAGATGATTGGAATTGCGATCGGCAATCGGAACGATTATAGCAGCGGCAAGGAGTTTGTCGGGGTCGGGTTCGCCAAACTCCTTAAGCGAGACTGCAGATCGACCTGCGAAATGCTCTGGCGTTGCCGAGCGGGAAAACTTTGAGTTGCATGGCATCCCATTGACCCCCTTCTTCAGTGGTTTTCATGTAAGGAGTCTGTCGGGGCCATGATCCCGGCAGACTCCTAGCAGCCTGTCGGACTTAGGAGTCGGACAGGCTGCTAACAGCAAAACCGCCTGCGGATTTCGAATGAAACCCCGGATAGCGACCCTTATTGGCCCCCAAAGGGCGGACGAGTAGGCTCGAAATGAAGTTTTCATTACTCGTTGCCTCGATCTTCGTGCAGGCGGTTTTGCATAAGGAGTTTGTCCGATCTAAGTCCGACAAACTCCTGGGGCGGCGCAAACGGCCGGTCGTGGGCAAGCGACGGCAGCATGGAGCGCACCGCGTCCACCCTGGAAAGATCGAGGTCGGCATAGATCACTCCGGGTAACTCGCCGCCCTCGGCGATCACCTCGCCCCACGGGTCCACGACCAGGGAATGGCCGTAGGTCATGCGCTTGCCGGGGTGGTCGCCACACATGGCCGGCGCAACCACGAAGCTGGCGTTCTCGATCGCCCGCGCCTTGAGCAGCGTGTGCCAGTGAACCTTGCCGGTCTCGCGCTGGAAAGAGGACGGTATCGCCAGCATGACGGCGCCGTGCTGGGCCAGCGCGCGGTAGAGATGCGGGAACCGCAGGTCGTAGCACACCGTCATGCCGAGCCCACCCCAGGGCGTCCCGGCGATTACCGCGCGCTCGCCCGGCCGGTAGGCGCTTGATTCGCGGATCACCGTGCCGCTGGGCAGGGTGGCGTCGAACATGTGGATCTTGTCGTAAGCGGCGACGACCTCTCCCCGGTCCGAGATCAGGAGCGAGCGGTTGAACATGCGGCCATCCTCGCTTTTTAGCGTGAGCGACCCGACCAGGTGCCAAGCACCGAGCTCGCGCGAGAGTGCGGTCAACGCGCAGAGCGCGGGCTCCCCGCTCGCATCCAGCGCGTTCTCGCGCATGGTGCGCCCGCTGCCGTCCATCATCAGGACGTACTCGGGCGAGAAGATGAATCGGGCGCCGCCCGCGGCCGCCTCGCGTGCCATCGCGACAAGCGTCG
>JBGQGU010000113.1:0-8418 GCA_041497655.1 Gammaproteobacteria bacterium | reverse complement strand
GTCGCGGATCATCTCGGTCAGGTCCGCGGCCGGACGGATCTCGAAGGGGCCTCCGCGCACGCCGGGGTGCTTCGACATTAACTGGATGGCATGGTTAAGGTCGTTGGCTTCAAGTATCAGGATGCCGCCCAGCTGCTCCTTGGTTTCGACGAAAGGCCCGTCGGTGACGACCAGCTTGCCGTTCCTGGAGCGAACGGTGGTTGTCATCGAGCTCGACTGCAGCTTCGCGCCGGCCAGGTGGTGGCCGCTTTTGTCGAGGCCCTGAATCAGCGCGCCGTACTCCTGCATGATCGCGTCGCGCTGCGATTCCGGGATCGCTTCCCACCGCTTCTCGTCGAAGCAGCACATTAGCAAGTATCGCATCGCGTTTACTCTTTGCCGGCTTCAGGCGTCGACCACGACCTTGAACCCGCCGTAGATCATGCGCTTGGCGTCGAAAGGCATGTCCTTTATATCGCCCATGCCTGAGATGCGCGGGTCTTTCATCACCTTGGCGTTGACGCGGTCGCGATCCGCGCGCGACTTGAACACGATGTACGAAAGGAAGACCGTTTCTCCGCGCTTGAGCTTGACGCTTTGCGGGAACGACGTGCGCTTGCCCGGCTTCACGTCGTCGGCCACGCACTCGCGGAATTCGAGCGCGCCGTGATCACGCCAGACTTTGCCTGCCTTCTGCGCCATGCGGCGGTAGGCCTTCAGTTTCTTTCTCGGGACGGGGACCACGAATCCATCGACGTATGACATGTGAACTCTCCTTAGCCGCCCATTTTCTGCATTGCCTGCCGCATCTCTTCCGGGCTTACTTCGCGTAGGTGCGTGGCCACCGACCAATGATGGCCGAACGGGTCCTCGAGCTTGCAATAACGATCGCCCCAGAACATGTCATCGAGCGGCATCGTGATCTTCGCTCCCGCTCCGACGGCGCGCGCGACGAACGCATCGACATCCTCTACGTAGAGGTGGATCGTGACCGGCGAGCCCTTCAGAGACTTCGGCCCGAACGCGCCCCACTCGGGCATTTCGTCGACCAGCATCACGGCCGAACCTTCGATACGGATCATCGCGTGCATGAGTTTTCCCTGCGGGCCGGGCAATCGTCCCCCTTCCACGGCGTTGAACGCCTTCTTGTAGAACTCGATGGCGTCGGCCGCGCCGGCGCAAACCAGGTGCGGCGTTACCGTGTGCATTCCGTCCGGGATGGGTTTTGCCTTTGACATGACTGATATCTCCTGCTGGGTTCGTGATTGCCTGGTTACTTCTTCTCGCCTATGCCCATCTCGCGAAAGCGCTCGACCGCGTCCGGCGTCATGCCGAGCGAAGGTCCGAAGTCTTCCAGCTCGAACAGCTGCCGCACCTCGATCTCACCGTCCTTGCCACCGATCGCGGGATTGGGGAAGCGTTTCGTCCATTCGCGCGCTTCCTCGCGTGACTTCGCCCGGATGAGCGTGTAGCCGGCGATCAGCTCCTTGGTCTCGGTGAAAGGCCCGTCGACCACGGTGCGCTTTCCTCCGGAATACTTGACGCGCCAGCCTTTCGAACTCGCCTGGAGTCCCGAGGCGTCGAGCAGCATGCCGGCTTTCTGCAACTCCTCGTGGTAGTTCGCCATCTCGGTAATCAGCTTCTCTTCCGCCATGGCGCCAGCTTCGGAGTCCTTGGTGGCCTTCACGATGATCATGAACCGCATGGTTACAACTCCTTGAATTTAAATTGACAGTTTGATCCGGACTTCCGGATGGAACTGCTTCTTACGCCCTATAGTCGTTCGGCAAGACGCCAGATCGACACGAACCTGGTGACGAAGTCACTGATTGAGCCCGCTGCGCGGGAGACCCATCACCCATCACCCATCACTCATCACCTTTCCTGTCCAGCTCGGCCAGCCGCCGCTCGAGAAATCGCCGCTCGGGCTCCTGCCGGGTGAGATCGAGCGCCCGCTGGTAGGAGGCCCGGGCTTCCGCCGTTCTCTCCAGCCGCCGGCACAGGTCCGCCCGCGCAGCGTGCGCGAGGCGGTAGTCCGACAGCTCGCCGCGCGTCAGGATGGCGTCCACCAGCGCGAGACCGGCTTCGGGCCCGTCGCGCATCGCCACCGCCACGGCGCGGTTGAGGTCCACCACAGGCGAGGGCTCCGCGCGCGCGAGCACGTCGTACAGCCCGACGATCTGGGCCCAGTCCGTCGCGGCGGCGTCGGGCGACTCGGCGTGCACTGCCGCGATCGCTGCCTGGAGCGTATACGGACCGATACCGCGCGAGGACAGTACCTGCTCCACCAGCGCCGTGCCTTCCGCGATCAGTTCCCGGTTCCAGAGCGAGCGATCCTGGTCCTCGAGCAGGATCAGGTCCCCCGATGGCGAAGCGCGCGCCGCGCGGCGCGATTCGTGCAGCAGCATCAGCGCGAGCAGCCCCCTCGCCTCGGGCTCCGGCAGCAGCTCGATGAGCAGCCGCGCCAGGCGGATCGCCTCGCCCGAGAGATCGTGCCGCGTCAGCGACGCGCCCGACGATGCGACGTAGCCTTCATTGAACACCAGGTAGATCACGCGCAGCACGCTGTCCAGCCGGTCCGGCAGATCCTCCTGCGACGGCACCTGGTAGGGGATCTTCGCGTCGCGGATTTTATTCTTGGCGCGCACGATGCGCTGTGCCAGCGTGGGCGGCGCGGTCAGGAAGGCGTGCGCGATTTCTTCCGTCGTAAGGCCGCACACCTCGCGCAGCGTCAGCGCCACCTGCGCGTCCGGCGGCAGCGCCGGGTGGCAGCAGGTGAAGATCAGCCGCAGCCGGTCGTCCTCGATGTCCTCGTTACCCCACAACCCTGGATCGTCGGCCGCCGCGATTTGCTCGGCGCCCTCGTCGAGCGGGTCGAACCGCGCGCGCCGGCGCATGCCGTCTATGGCCTTGAAGCGCCCGGCCGAGACCAGCCACGCCCGCGGGTTGGCCGGCACGCCGTCGCGCGGCCATTGTTCGAGCGCCGCCCGGAAGGCGTCATGCAGCGCCTCTTCGGCAAGGTCGAAGTCGCCGAGCAGGCGGATCAGGGTGGCGAACACGCGCCGCGACTCGGCACGATAGACGGCGTCCACCGTCTCGCGCATCCGTTCGGCCGTATCCTCACTCATCGGCGGAGAGCCCGCGGCTGGCGCTGTTTGAACTCCATGGTTGTTTTCGCGGCGTCCTGGGGGCGGGCCTTTCGTCAGGTGACGAGGCAACGATCATCCAGTTCCAGGTTCAAGGTTCAACGTTCAACGTTCAACGCTTGCTTGGAACTCTGATCGGTATGGCAGCCTTTGCCCGTTACCCATCACCCATCACCCATCACCCATCACCAGAATAACGCGGTAGTCGTTGACGTTGGTGCGCGTGGGGCCGGTGACGACGAGGTCGTCCAGTGCGCTGAAGAAGCCGTAGCCGTCGTTGTCGTCGAGCAGCTTCGCGGCATCTAGCTTTTTCCTCTGCGCGCGTTGCAACGAATCTGGAGCGAGGACCGCGCCGGCGTTGTCTTCCGTGCCGTCTATGCCGTCGGTGTCGCAGGCAAGGGCGTGGATGTCCTCGGCGCCGTTCAGATCCACTCCCAGCGCAAGGAGGAACTCGCAGTTTCTGCCGCCGCGGCCTGGGCCCCGCACGGTGACCGTGGTCTCGCCTCCGGATATCAAGGCAACCGGTGGTTGGTACGGCAGCCCATGCTGCTTGACCTCCCGCGCGAGCGCGCCATAAACCTTCGCCACCTCGCGCGCTTCTCCGGTCACGGAATCGCCGAGGATGGCGGGGTGGATGTCGCGGGCAATGAAAAACTCCGCAGCCGCCTGCAGTGACTGCTGGGCGGTGGCGATGACACGATTCTCGACCCGCTTGAAGATACGCGAGCCGGGCTTGGGCGTTTCCGGGATCTTGCCTTTCGCTCCGCGCGCGAGGTGCTCGGTGACCGCTTTCGGCGCCTTGACGTCGTAGCGCCTGAGGATTTCGAGCGCATCCTGGTAGGTGGTCGGATCGGGCGCGCAGGGCCCGGAGGCAATGTGCGTCGGATCGTCACCTGTCACGTCCGATATCACCAGCGCCACGACCGGCGCACGGCACGCGGCGGCGAGCTTCCCGCCCTGGATCGCGGAGAGGTGTTTCCTCACCGTGTTCATGTCCTGGATCGGCGCGCCGCATTTCAGCAGCTCGCGCGTCGTCGCCTTCAGGTCGGCCATGCTGATGCCCTCGGTCGGGAGCGAGAGCAGGGCGGAGCCGCCGCCGGAGACGAGGACGAGCAGCAGATCGTCGTGGCTCAGCGCCTTCGCGCGCCGCAGGATTTCCTGCGCCGCCCGCTCGCCGCTTTCGTCCGGAACCGGGTGGGCCGCCTCGATCACGTTGATGCGGCTGGTGAGCAGCCCGTGCTGGTAACGCGTGATGACGAGCCCGTCGAGCGGCGTGCCCGCCGGCCAGCTCTGCTCCACCGCCAGCGCCATCGCGGCTGCAGCCTTGCCCGCGCCCACCACCAGCGTGCGTCCCTTCGGCGGCTTCGGCAGATGAGCCGGGACGATTTTCAGCGGATCAGCGGCTGCGAGGGCAGCGCGAAAGCTCCCGAGCAGCAAGTCTCGAGGCGATGTTGAAGCGGTGTTCGCCGTCACTGCGTCACCTCGTCACTGCGTCACCCGTTACGCCGCCAGCACGTTCTTCAGATACTGCCCCGTATAACTTGCCTTGTTTTTCGCAACGTCTTCCGGCGTGCCTTCGGCAATCACCCGCCCGCCGCCGTCGCCGCCCTCGGGGCCGAGGTCGATGATCCAGTCGGCGGTCTTGATGACGTCGAGGTTGTGCTCGATCACCACCACCGTATTGCCGTGGTCGCGCAGCCGGTGCAGCACGCGCAGCAGAAGGTCGATGTCGTGGAAATGCAGCCCCGTAGTGGGCTCGTCCAGGATGTAGAGCGTCCTGCCGGTGTCGCGCTTCGAGAGTTCCAGCGACAACTTGACGCGCTGCGCCTCGCCCCCCGAGAGCGTCGTCGCGCTCTGCCCCAGTTTGATGTAACCGAGTCCCACGTCGAGCAGCGTCTGCAACTTCCTCGCGATTGCCGGCACCGCGCTGAAGAATTCCGCCGCCTGCTCCACCGTCATCTGCAGCACTTCGTGGATGTTCCTGCCCTTGTAGCGGACGTCGAGAGTCTCGCGGTTGTAGCGCTCGCCGTGGCACACGTCGCACGGCACGTAGATGTCGGGCAGGAAGTGCATCTCTACCTTCAGCACGCCGTCGCCCTGGCACGCTTCGCAGCGCCCGCCCTTGACGTTGAACGAGAAACGCCCGGTGCCGTAGCCGCGGGCGCGCGCCTCCGGCACGCCCGCGAAGAGATCGCGGATCGGCGTGAAGAGCCCGGTGTAGGTGGCCGGGTTGGAGCGGGGCGTCCTGCCGATCGGGCCCTGGTCCACGTTCACCACCTTGTCGAAGTGCTCGACGCCGTTCATCGCCTCGAAGGGAGCGGGCTCGAGCGGGCTGTCGTTGAGGGCTTGCGCGACCGCGTGAAAGAGCGTGTCGTTGATGAGCGTGGATTTACCCGAGCCGGAAACTCCGGTCACGCACACGAAGAGGCCCACCGGCAGGCTCACGCCGATGCTCTTCAGGTTGTTGCCGCTGGCGCCGCTCACGACGAGCTGGCGCTTGGGGTTCGGCCGGTGGCGCAGCGCCGGCACCTCGATGCGGCGGCGCCCGGACAGGTACTGGCCGGTGAGCGACTCGGGGTGCGCGATGATCTCCCTCGGCGTGCCCTCCGCCACCACGTTGCCGCCGTGCTCGCCGGCGCCCAGCCCCATGTCGATGATGTGGTCGGCGCTCATGATCGCTTCCCGGTCGTGCTCGACCACGATCACCGTGTTGCCGGTGTCGCGCAGGCGCTTCAACGTCGCGAGCAGCCGCGCGTTGTCGCGCTGGTGCAGCCCGATCGAGGGCTCGTCGAGCACGTACATGACGCCGGTCAACCCGGAGCCGATCTGGCTCGCGAGCCGGATGCGCTGTGCCTCGCCTCCCGACAGCGTGTCCGCCGAGCGGTCGAGCGAGAGATAGTCGAGCCCGACGTTATTGAGGAACATGATACGGGTGAGAATCTCCTTGACGATCTTCTCCGCGATCGCCTGCCGGTTGCCGGCCAGCGTCAGGGTCTCGAAGAACCGGCTCGCCTGCGCCAGCGTGAGCGCGCTGATATCGAAGATGGCGCGCCCGGCGACGGTGACGTGGCGTGCCTCGCGCCGCAGGCGCGTGCCGTTGCACTCGGGGCAGGCGCGCGTGTTCAGGTACTTGGCGAGCTCCTCGCGCACCACGATCGAGTCGGTCTCGCGGTAGCGGCGCTCGAGGTTGGGGATCACGCCTTCGAACGCGTGCTCGCGCACGTGCCTGTTGCCGCGCTCGCCGACGTACGTGAACTTGATCTTGTCGTTGCCCGAGCCCTGCAGCACCGCCTCCTGCACGTTCCGCGGCAGCTCGCCAAATGGCGTCTCGATGTCGAACACGTAGTGCTGCGCGAGGCCCTGCAGCATCTGGAAATAGAACTGATTGCGCCGGTCCCAGCCCCTGATCGCCCCCGAAGCGAGCGAGAGATCGGGAAAAACGACGACCCGTTTCGGGTCGAAGAAGCTCACCGTGCCGAGCCCGTCGCAGCGCGGGCAGGCGCCCATCGGGTTGTTGAACGAGAACAGTCGCGGCTCGAGCTCCGGCAGCGAATAGCTGCATACCGGGCAGGCGAACCGGGCGGAGAAGAGGTGCTCGATCCCTGTTCCATCGCGCGAGCGATCTGGTATCTCCCCTCTCCCTTCCCTCATCCCATGCCCTTCTCCCGGGAGGAGAAGGGAATCTCGAGCCGCCCCTCTGCCCTCGGGAGAGGGGCGGGGGTGAGGGATGGAGGGGTCGGGGGTGAGGGATGGACCCTCGTCCATCTGAAGCACGATCACCCTGCCATCCGAGTGGCGCAGCGCTGTTTCGAACGACTCGGCCAGCCGCTGTTTCGCATCGGTGCGGACCTTGAGCCGGTCTACCACCACTTCCACCGTGTGCTTGACGTTTTTCTTGAGCCTGGGCAGCTCGTCGATTTCGTATACCTTGCCGTCCACCCGCAGCCGCACGAAGCCCTGCGCGCGCAACTCCTCGAAGAGATCGACCTGTTCGCCCTTGCGGCCGACGATGAGCGGCGCGAGTATCATCAGCCGCGTGTCCTGCGGGAGCTGCAGCACATGGTCCACCATCTGCGAGACACTTTGCGCCGAGAGCTGGATCGCGTGCTCGGGGCAGTGGGGATCGCCGATGCGCGCGAAGAGCAGCCGCAGGTAGTCATGGATCTCGGTGACGGTGCCGACCGTGGAGCGGGGGTTGTGGCTCGCCGCCTTCTGCTCGATCGAGATGGCGGGGGAAAGCCCCTCGATCAAGTCCACGTCCGGCTTTTCCATCAGTTGCAGGAACTGCCGCGCGTAGGTCGAGAGCGACTCGACATAGCGGCGCTGTCCCTCCGCGTAGAGCGTGTCGAACGCAAGCGAGGACTTGCCGGAGCCCGACAACCCCGTGATCACGATCAACCGGTGGCGCGGCAGGTCGAGGTTGATGTTCTTGAGGTTGTGCGTGCGCGCGCCGCGCACGCGGATGTATTCGGCGCTGCGGGCGGGGTCGGGCCCCGCGGTCTGCAGTCGTACGACGGTCGGGCGGGAAGTGGCCAAAGTGACGCGTGAGCGAATGTAAACCTGCTAATATACCTAAGAATTTCTCGATTTCCCAACCTTTTCCACCCCCGGTGAACAGCGAACAGTGAACAGTGAACGGTAAAAAGAACGTCTGGGCCTGCCTAGTCTCAAACCGTTCACCGTTAACCGTTCACCGTTTACCCACGGCCCTGTAATGCAGCCGAGCGAGCGAATGAGCCCGGTGGAACTGCGGGCCGCGATCAGCCTGTCGGGCATCTTCGGCCTGCGGATGCTCGGCATGTTCGCGATCCTGCCGGTATTTGCGATCTACGCCGAGGGCCTGCCGGGGGGCGACAACCTGACGCTGGTCGGCATTGCCATCGGCGCCTACGGCCTGACCCAGGCGATCCTGCAGATTCCGTTCGGCTGGTGGTCCGACCGCTACGGCAGGAAGCCCGTGATCTACGTCGGGCTCGTAATCTTCGCCGCCGGCAGCTTCGTCGCGGCGCTCGGGGTCCACATCTGGGTCGTCATCCTGGGGCGCACCCTGCAGGGGGCGGGAGCGATCGCGGCGGTGCTCGTGGCAATGGTGGCGGATCTGACGCGCGACGAGCATCGCACCAAAGCCATGGCGATGATCGGCTCTTCCATAGGCGCCACCTTCGCGGCTTCACTGGTGCTCAGTCCCTGGCTCAACCACGTGATCGGCGTGCCCGGGATCTTCGTCATGACGGGCGTGCTGGTACTGGTGGCGATGTGGGTGGTCCATTCCATCGTTCCCGACGCGACTGAG
>JBGQGU010000112.1:0-8419 GCA_041497655.1 Gammaproteobacteria bacterium | reverse complement strand
CGGGTTAGGCGCGCCGCGCATCGATTGGCTGCCGTCCGTCCCGCGCCATCCGGCAAGAAAACCTATGCCCGATCCGGGCTCGGTCTCGTAGTTGACGATGAAATCGGGATAGTCGCGGTACTTGCGGCTGCCGTCGGGCTTCGTGAATGCCGGGAATTTCAGCCGGCTCGCGAGCTCGATCAGAACGTCCTGGAACGGTTTGCACTCGCCCGTGGGCGGTACGACCGGAATGCGCACCGAATCCACCGGGCCGTCGAACTCGGAAATCGGCCGGTCAAGCAGTGACATCGCGTCGTGGCGCTCGAGGTAGGTGGTATCCGGGAGGATCAGGTCGGCGAATGCGGTCATCTCCGACTGGAATGCATCGCACACGACGATGAATGGAATCCGGTATTCCCCATCCGCGCCGCGGTCGTTGAGCATCTTCCTCGCCGCCACCGTGTTCATGGACGAGTTCCATGCCATGTTCGCCATGAAGATCATCAGCGTGTCGATCGGGTACGGGTCGCCCCGCCAGGCGTTGGTGATCACGGTATGCATCAGCCCGTGCACCGACAGCGGGTACTCCCAGGAAAATCCCTTGTCGATGCGTACCGGGCCTCCCACCTCGTCCACGAACAGGTCTTCGGGCGAGCCAGGCCAGCCGAGCGCGAGGCCCGCGAGCGGCTTGCCCGGCTGCACGTCCTGCGGGTGCTTGGGCGGCTTGGCGCTCGGCGGAATGGCGCGTGGAAACGGTGCCTTGTGGCGAAAGCCGCCCGGCCGGTCGATGGTGCCCAGCAGGCTCATCAGAATCGCAAGCGCGCGAGCCGTGTGAAAGCCGTTCGAATGCGCGGCGAGCCCGCGCATCGCGTGGAACGCCACCGGGCGCCCGGTGACCGACTCGTGCTCGACGCCCCAGCAGTCGGTCCACGCGATCGGCAACTCGATTTTCTCATCGCGCGCCGTGATGCCGAGCTCGTGCGCCAGGCGCTGGATGGTGGCGGCCGGAATTCCCGTAATGGCGGATGCCCATTCCGCCGTGCAGGTCGATACGCGCTCGGCGAGCAACTGGAAAGCGGGCTTCACGCGCGTGCCGTCCGGCAGCCGGAACTCGCCGAACAGGCTCGGATCCGCGCCCTCGGCATGCGAGAGCACCGGGCGCCCCGAGTGCCGGTCCCACCACTGCTGGTTCTGTGGATAGTCCGGATTGACCGGGTCGGCCTGCGTATCCACCGCGAGCAGGCCGTGGCGCTCGGAGGCCTCGTCCACGATCACCAGGTGTCCGGCGTTGGTGTAAGCGGCGAGGAACTCGCGGTCGTAAAGACCGAGCGCGATCAGCTCGTGGATGATCGCCAGCAGCAGCGCCCCGTCGGTCCCGGGGCGGATCGGCACCCATTCGTCGGCGATCGCCGAGTAGCCGGTGCGCACCGGATTCACCGACACGAACCGCCCGCCGCGGCGCTTGAACTTCGAGATCGCGATCTTGAGTGGATTGGAGTGGTGGTCCTCCGCCGTGCCGAGCAGGCTCATCAGGATCGCGAGCGCGCGCACGGTGTGAAAGCCGTTCGAATGCGCCGCAAGCCCGCGCATGGCGTGAAACGCGACCGGGTTGCCGGTCACGGTCTGGTGCTCGACCCCCCAGCAATCGGTCCACGCCACCGGCAGCTCGATTTTCTGGTCGCGCGCGACGACTCCCATCTCGTGCGCAAGGCGGCGGATCGCGGTTGCCGGTATCCCGGTGATGCCCTCGGCCCATTCGGGCGTGTACTGTTTGACGCGGTCGGCGAGCAACTGGAACGCGGGCTTTACCGGGGTGCCGTCCTCGAGCCGGAACTCGCCGAAGAGGTACGGATCGGCGCCCTCCGCGTGCGTGAGCACCGCCCGGTTGGTGTGCCGATCCCACCATAGTTGCGCCGGCGGGTAGTCGGTGTCGGATTCCGGGGCGCCCGGCGTGCGCGCCAGCAGCCCGTTGCGGGCCGATCCCGGGTCGCACACGACCAGATGCCCGCCGTTGCTGTAGCGCGCGACGAAGGCGCGATCGTAGAGCCCTTGCGCGATGATCTCGTTCACCACCGCCAGCAGGAACGCACCGTCGGTGCCGGGGCGGATCGGCACCCATTCGTCGGCGATCGCGGAATACCCGGTGCGCACGGGGTTCACCGACACGAACCGCCCGCCGCGGCGCTTGAACGCGGAGATCGCGATCTTGAGCGGATTGGAGTTATGATCCTCGGCGGTGCCGATCATCACGAAAAGCTTCGCTCGATCGAGATCAGGGCCGCCAAACTCCCAGAACGAGCCCCCGATCGTGTAGATCATGCCGGCGGCCATGTTCACCGAGCAAAAGCCGCCGTGCGCGGCGTAGTTGGGCGTGCCGAACTGGCGCGCGAAGAGTCCCGTGAGCGCCTGCATCTGATCGCGCCCGGTGAAGAGCGCGAACTGCTTCGGATCGGTGGCCCGGATCCTCGCGAGGCGCTGCTCGAGGATCTCGAACGCCTCGTCCCACGAGATCGGCTCGAACTCGCCCGCGCCGCGCTCCGCGCCGGGGCGCCGCCGCAGGGGCCGCGTGAGACGCGCGGGGGAGTATTGCTTCATGATCCCGCTCGCCCCCTTGGCGCAAATTACCCCCTTGTTGAGCGGGTGCTCGGGATTACCGTCGATGTAGCGCACCGCGCCGTCCTGCAGGTGCACGCGGATGCCGCAGCGGCACGCGCACATGTAGCACGTCGTGGTCTTGACCTCGGTGCGCGGCACGTTCATGGCAGCAGGCAGGGCAGGAAACCCGTGCGCGCGGGAACGCCCCTCAGGCGAATCTCTCCCGCAGCCGCGCCGGGTTCGGCTTCGTGGCCTTGGCGCAGAACACCTCGTAGAGGGTGGCCATGATCGCTGCGGCTTCCTTGCTGGCCAGCGAATAGTAGATAGACTGCGCTTCGCGGCGCGTCGCCACGATTCCTTTCCGCCGCAGCAGCGCCAAATGCTGGGATAGGCCCGACTGGCTCAAGCCGACCAGGCGTTCCAGTTCGCCCACCGATTTTTCTCCTTCCGCGAGGTGGCAGAGGATCAGCAGGCGCGAGGTATTCGCCATCGCCTTGAGCAGCGAGGTGGCCCGGCTGGCTCTTTTTTTCAATTCGACAATTTTCACGGTACGGTTTCCTCGAAAGAGTTGATCAAGATCAAGGCGATGAAACTCGATCGGCGCTAGTCTTGCTCCACGCCCATTGGCGACAGCGGGCTGGTCCAGGGTCGTCTGTGGGCGCGAATGTCACGGCGATTCTAGGCGAAGGGGCTGCAACGGGCAACGATGTTCACTCACCCACCCGACTTGCAACGCAGCGGGCCGGCGATTGCCCGCTCCGCGGCGAGGCGCGATTCTCCTTGACATGGGCTAAATTAGAGTATCAAACTTCCATAATATTAGGACTATCTAATGTTGAGGTGGGCGCACGGGCAGGAGGAGTGGAGCGCCCACCCGGTCTTCCAGGTCAGTAACAGGGGGGGTACTAGTGACCACTGCGGTGCTCGATGCGAAGGGCTTGAATTGTCCCCTGCCGATCCTCAAGGCGAAGAAGGCCTTGCAAGGCGTGCCGGCGGGCGGGCTGCTCGAGATCCTCGCCACCGATCCGGGCGCGGTCGCCGACTTTCAGGCATTCTGCCGGCAGACCAAGAACGAGCTGGTCTCCTCGACCCAGGACGGCAAGGTGTACAAGTTCGTGATTAGGCGTCTGACTTGAATAAAGGGAGGCACAGATGGCAGCGCTGCCCGATACCGCCGCGCTCGATCGCCTGATCAGCGAGCGCCTCGACGCCCTGCTTCCGCAGAAACTCGCGGAGCTGCGCGAGAAGAAGACCGCCTCGATGACCATCATCGCGACCAAGGGCACGCTCGACTGGGCCTACCCGCCCTTCATCCTTGCCTCGACCGCCGCCGCGCTTGGCTGGAACGTGTCGATGTTCTTCACCTTTTACGGCCTGAACCTTCTCAAGAAGGACATCAGTGATCTCAAAGTCAGCCCGCTCGGCAATCCCGGGATGCCGATGAAGATGCCGTTTGGCCCCGACTGGTTCCGCGGCATCAACTGGAACATACCGAACGTGGTCGAGGCGGGCATTCCCGGGTTTGAGTCGCTCGCCACCGTGCTCATGAAGCAGACGATCCAGAACAAGGGCGTAGCGTCGATCCCGGAGCTGCGCTCGGCGTGCATCGAAGCCGGCGTCAATCTCATCGGCTGCCAGATGACGGTGGATCTGTTCGGCTTTACGCACGACGATTTCATCCCCGAGGTCAAGGAGTACGTCGGGGCGGCGACGTTCCTGCCGATGGCGAGAGACGCTGACGTAAGTCTGTTCATTTAATTGCAGCAACAGGAGAGGGGAACGATATGAGAAAGCTTGCAATCTGCGCGGCGCTCGCCGCAGCTTTTGCGCCGGGCTTGGCGTCGGCCACGGATGGCTATTACGCGGACGGCTACGGTCTCAAGAACAAGGGCAGGGCGGGCACTGGCACCGCGATGGCGACGGACGCGTTTGGCGGCGCGAACAATCCCGCCTCGATGGTGTTCGTCGGCGACCGGCTCGATTTCGGGGTGGATCTGTTCAGCCCGCGGCGCGAATCCGCGCGCACGGGAAGCGCTGCCGGCATCGACGGGCAAGCCGATAGCGACAGCAACTACTTCCTGATCCCGGAATTCGGCTACAACAAAATGATCAACCCTAACCTGTCGCTTGGCATCACCGTTTTCGGGAACGGCGGGATGAACACCGATTATCCAGGTGGCCAGATTGCCGGGGGCGCCTGCCCCGGCTTCAACCCTGCGCCAGGGCCGTACAACCTGCTGTGCGGCAACGGCAAGCTCGGAGTGGACTTCATGCAGCTCTTTATCGCGCCGACACTCGCCTACAAGTTCACGCCCAATCATGCCTTCGGCATCTCGCCCCTCATTGGCTACCAGCGCTTCAAGGCTGAAGGCTTGCAGGCCTTCAGCGGGTTCTCGACATCGCCCGCGAATCTCACTAACCAAGGCTACGACACGGCGTGGGGCTACGGCGCGAGGATCGGCTGGTTCGGGAAGCTGAGCGACACGGTGTCGGTCGGCGCCGCCTACTCGACCAAGATTTTCATGCAGAAGTTCGACAAGTACAAGGGGCTCTTCGCCGAGCAGGGCGGTTTCGACGCGCCTGAGAGCTACAGCGTCGGGATCGCATTCAAGGCGACGCCAAAGCTCACGGCCCTCGCCGATTACCGGCGCATCAACTATAACGATATTCCGTCGGTGGGCAATCCCAGCAGCAGCACGGTCCAGTGCTTAGGCGGCAACGCTGCCTTCTGCCTCGGCGGCGCCAGCGGCGCCGGTTTCGGCTGGCAGAATGTGAACGTCTACAAGATCGGGTTCGAGTACCAGTACGACAACGAAATCACGTTGCGCGCTGGCTACAGCCGTAACGACAACCCAATCGGCGCCCAGGACGTGACCTTCAACATCATCGCGCCCGGCGTCGTGCAGGATCACGCGACGCTCGGTTTTACCTTCAAGACCAAGAGCGGCGGGGAGTTGACCATGGCTTACATGCACGCGTTCGAGAATTCAGTGACCGGGTCCTCGCTCTTCAACCGTTTCGGCGTTCCCGCCGGGAGCGAGACCATCAAGATGCACCAGGACTCGATCGGCATCGCCTACGGCTGGAAGATGTAAAGCAGCGGGGGCAAAGCTGGACCACGCGGGGGCCGGAACGGGCAAAGTTCCAGCCCCCTGTTTTTTTTGAGTTCAAACAGGAGGATGTCATGAAGAAAGCCGTACTGTCGGGATTCGTCCTCGCGATCGCGTCATCGATCAGCCAGGCCGCGCCGGTGATGATGACGCCGGAGTGGGCGCAGGAAATGTGCAAGGCCTGGAACGCCGATGCGACCCTGACCGGGAAGCTGGTCGAATCGGGGTGGGTCAAGAATGACAAGGCGCGCGGTTACAAGGCCATCCAGATCTACCGCACCGATTGCGAAGGCAGCCCGCGCATCGAGTTACGCGTGTCTGAGAAGGACGGCAAGACGATGTGCGTGTACGGCGGGAAGGCCGAGTCCAGGCTCGATTCCAGTGTTGATTACCTGATGTGGGCGGAAACGCGGCGCTGGACCGAAATGGGCAAGGGCGAATATGGCCCGATGTGGGCGATGATGTTCAACCGCCTGAGCTTCGACGGCCCGATGATGGAGGCGATGGGCAACATGGGACCGTTCAGGAGCTTTTTGCTGCTGGTCGGCAAGGTGCCGGGAGACGTCGCGGCGTGCCCGGCGAAATAGCCTGGCTCAACAAACACGAGAAAGGCACGAAGCTCGACATCCGGCGCTTGAACCTTCAAGGGCCGTGACACGTGACACATCCGAAGCGCGGCAGGTCCCGTAGTACACTCCGTGTGGAGGTGGCAATGAAAGGAGCCTCGCGCAGAATCTGGCTTGCGCGCGCCGCGGCGGGCGGCGCCGCGCTCGCGCTCGGCATGATGCGCCTGCGCGACGCGCTGGCGGCGGACGCCGTCGAAAAAGGCGTTTCCCGGGTGCGGGGCGATGTGCGCATCAACGGCACGCCCGCCCAGCGGGGCATGGAAGTGGGGCCCGGCGATGCCGTCACCACCGGGCGCGACGCGGAGCTCGTCGTCGTAGTCGGGCGCGACGCATTCCTGGTGCGGGCCGATTCCAGGATCGAACTCAGCGGGGACGCAAAGCGGCAGTTGCTGAGCGGCCTGCGCGTGGTGAGCGGCGCGCTGCTCTCGGTGTTCGAGCCGGGGCGGGAAAAGAGCATCCGAACTACGACCGCGGCGATCGGCGTCCGCGGCACGGGCGTCTACGTCGAGCTCGAGGGGTCCCGCACCTACGTTTGCACGTGCTACGGCGAGTCGCAGCTCGTGCCGGTGGACGATCCCAGCCAGGCCGAGACGGTGCGCACCCGGCACCACGACCAGCCGCGCTACATCTATCCCAAGGGCATGCCGCGCATGATCGAGAAAGCGCCCGTGGTCAACCACACCGATGCCGAGCTCGTCCTGCTCGAGAGCCTGGTCGGGCGCAAGGTGCCGTTCGATCCGAAGTCCTACCCGTAATGCGTGACGGGCGATGGGTCATGCGCGACGGGCAACCCGGAATGCGGGTGATGTCCTGCTCGAAACACATTGCTCGCTACCCGTCACGCATTACTCGTTGATGATGCCCAGGCTGACGTAGATCGGCCGGATGTGGCGGCGCAGCCGGGGCAGCTGCCGCCACAGCCAGAGCGCGCCGAGCACGCAGGCGACGCCGCCGGCGGCCAGCGTATGCGCGGCGCCGATCCACGACGCCAGCGCGCCCGCGGCGAGGCTGCCCACGGGGTACATGCCGAGGAAGGCCATGCTGTAGAAGCCGCTGACGCGCCCGCGCATGCCGTCCTCGACGATGGTCAGCGTGATCGTGGAAATTCCATTCACGGCGATGACGATACCCGCGCCGACGATCGCCATCATGGCGAGAGAGAGCGCGAAATGGGTCGAGTAGGAAAAGACGGTCAGCGCGGCGCCGGCCGAGCTGCAGGCGGCTACGACCCAGCGCAAGAGACCGCGCATCTCCTTGCGCGAGGCGAGGCAGACTATGCCGGCGATTCCACCCAGTCCCGCGGCCCCGATCAGGAATCCCAGCGTGTCCGCGCCGCCGGCGAATACCTCCGCCGCGAAGATCGGCATCAGCGCCTGATAGGGGGTCGCCATGAAGCTCACCAGCGCGACCGCCGGCAGCAGCAGCCGGACCGGCACCAGGTCCCAGGCGTACGCGGCGCCCTCCCTGAAACTCCCCCAGATCGACGTGTGCGCGGACGGCCGCTCGCGCCAAACGATCACCATCATGGCGAGCGGAACGAGCGCGAGAGTCTTGGTCACGCCGTTCACCAGAAAACAGAGTGCTTCGCTGGTGGTCGCCAGCAGCACGCCGGCAATGGTCGGGCCGATCATCCGGGCCGCGTTGTACATTCCGGAGTTGAATGCGATGGCGCTCGGCAGATCCGATCTCGCGGGCACCATCTCGGGCAGAAATGACTGGCGGATCGGCGCGTCGATCGCCATCACCACGCCGAGCGCCGACGCCATCACGATGACGTGCCAAACCTCGACTACGTCCAGGTGGGCGAGCGCGGCGAGTGTGAACGCCGGCACCGTCGCGGCCGACTGGGTCACGAGGAGCAGCTTCCTGCGATCCACGCGATCGGCCCATAGCCCGCCAAAGGGCGCCAGCACGAGCACCGCGATCTGCCCGGCGAACGCGGTCACGCCCAGCAGCCACGCCGAGCCGGTCAGGCGGTAGACCAGCCAGCTCATGGCGATCTGCTGCACCCAGTAGCCGATGATCCCCAGCGACTGGCCAAAGAAAAACAACCGGAAGTTGCGGTGATGGAATGCGCGTAGCGAGTGGATCATCTCAGGAATTCGCCGG